>CAXMPH010000057.1:0-7046 GCA_964195055.1 uncultured Chthoniobacterales bacterium
ATCGAGCAGATTGGATCCTAAAGAAACAGAAATATCTTCCGGTCGGTTTCCCGTGGCCGGCTGAAGCTGTCCGTCCTTCTCTCCGAAATCTGTGCACTGGGTGATCGTCTTATCGAAAACATACTCCCATCCTCCGCTACCCTCACGTCGGCGGATGCCTACAGTACGCTGGGCTCCGGGTGCAGTCAGTGAGGCGATGAAGTAGTCGCTCTCTCTTGCCCCCGCCACGGCGGTCAGTTGACCGTCCTGGGGGGGGGGCGTCCACTCGGCTAGGCGGCCTTCCTCGAAACTGTATTGGGTCACCCGAGGTGAACCGTCCTCCTCTTCTAGAGCCCAGAAGGTCTGTCCCTGCCCACTTGAAACAGACTGCACTACTATCCCGGGGAGGATGGGTAAGAGGGTCCACTCGTCTTGCCAGCGCCAGACCGAGCCGTCCCTGAGGGCGGCGATTACTCCCTCCTCGAGTAGGGCAATGGAAATGATGTTTGGTGGCAGATCCTTGGCTTGGCCCTCTTGCGTAAAATGAGGAAGTTGCCAAAATCTTAATCCTTCGGCATCAAGCACGGCCAAGCGATTACCACGAGCCGCCACCGCTTTGATCTCCCGCAATTTGAGTGGCAGATCGACCTCGACTCCATCCGAGAGACGGACTGCTCTGAGGCGGTTGGCCTGGGCGATCAAGGCCAAGGTGTCGGATGTGGCTAAGGAAACCATGGTGGTTTCAAGTGGTTCAGGTTGGGGCGTCATCGTATGCCATCGCACTTTGATTTCCGGAGAGTAACGGACCAGACCAACTCGGGCTTCGGCCCACTGCACCGCTAGGAGAATGTCTCCTCCGGCAAGGATTTGCTGTCCCGTGATTTCAGCGGGGCGGGGGGAGTTAGGACTCTCGACCCAGTCGTTGAAGTGAAAGGCCTCCCCGGTGATTTTGATGTCCCCCACGATAAAGCCGCGAGCGGAGTAGCTTCCCTCGGGGACCGCTTCACCGGCCTCATCGAGTCCATCCCAAATGGTGGAGATCCCATCGAAGCCGAGGCGAAAACGATCGAAAGTCCACTCGCTAGAGAGGACCCTGATGAGCTTTCCCGAGGGGTTGTATATTCCGAGGCCGACCGTGCCCTGGCTACCCGAGGGGACAAAGCGGACTTCGATGACTCTGGGAGTTGGTTCCTGCCCCAAACTTACCATGATGAAAGAAAGAGTCGAAGCGAGGACGAGGTATAATACTGCCATGGGAGATCGGAAAAATGTTCTCAGGTTCGCGCCAGAGGACCAGAAAATCCGTGCGGGGGTATCCGGATAAGAAGACTTTATTGAAACGAGGGAAACTTTGTCGGTGTTCCGCGGCGGCTGGGTGCTCCGTTTGGTAATTTTGGGCGGGGTTGAGAATCCTCGTCCGTGGGGGTGGGTGAGAACCTCTTTGCTCCTTTTGGGGTAACCAGTTAAATTTAAATTCCCCATTGCACATCCCCTCGCTCATTGAAAAAAAACGCGACGGTGGTCGATTGACCACCGAAGAAATCCACAGATTGGTCGAAGGCTACGTCCTCGGCACGGTGCCCGACTACCAGAAGGCAGCCTTGGCTATGGCCATCTACTTTCGTGGCATGGACGACGATGAGACGACGGCCCTGACCGTGGCCATGCGTGATTCGGGAGATGTTTTTCAATGGCCGGCCGGGACCCCCCCTAAAGTCGACAAACACTCCACCGGAGGGGTTGGGGACAAGGTCTCGCTCATCCTTGCCCCCTTGCTCGCTTGCGAGGGAGTGTGGGTGCCCATGATTTCGGGTCGTGGCCTCGGTTTCACCGGGGGGACTTTGGATAAGCTCGAAAGTATTCCCGGCTTCCGTGTGGATCTGTCGTGGCCCGAAATGCTGGCCCAACTTGACACCGTTGGCTGTTTCATTAGTGGCCAGACAGATAATTTCTGCCCGGCCGACAAAAAATTTTACGCCTTGCGTGATGTCACGGGTACGGTCGGGTCTCTTCCGCTCATCGTTGCCAGTATCATGTCGAAGAAATTGGCCGAATCCCTCGATCGTCTTGTTCTCGATGTAAAATTTGGACGCGGCGCTTTTATGACAAATCGAGAAGATGCCCAAGATCTGGCTCGTATCATGGAGGCGGTTGGACGGGGGGCAGGGATGGAGACCCATGTTTTGCTCAACCCAATGAATGAGCCGCTGGGTTCTGCCGTAGGCAATGCCCTTGAGGTGGCTGAGTGCGTTGAGGTCCTCCAAGGGGGCGGCCCTCATGATTTGATCGAGCTGACCCTTGATCTCGCAGCGAAATTGGTGCCCGTGCCAAGGGAAAATCTTCGGCGGCGATTGGGTGACGGAACGGCCTGGCAAAAATTTGTTCTCATGGTGGAAGCCCAGGGTGGTGATGCCTCGTCCTTAGATAAAATGAGAGAAATTCACCGGGCTCCCCTAGTTACAGATGTCCCAGCCGGGGCTACCGGGATCCTCCTCAAAGTTGATGCTCTTGAAGTCGGTCGCTTCTGCGTTGAGCTAGGGGCTGGTCGAGCCAAAACTGACGACTCGGTGGATTTTGCCGTCGGCCTTGAATCCCTGCGCAAGGAGGGAGACCAAGTGGATAAGGATGAACCGGTGCTACGAGTTCACAGTCGGAGTGAAATTGACCTGCCGGCCTTAGCGGCGAGGGTTCTCACCGTCGCCACCTGATGATTGGGTTATTTCGGTTCGACGTTTCTGTTTTTGCCTCCTTCTGCTACCAATTTTTCCATGTCTGTCCCAGCGGCTATGCCATCTCGTCTCCATGATTCCGCCCCTTGGCGCACCTGTCCGGATTGCGATGCGCCTTACCGCCGGCATTTACTGAGACCTCGGGAAAAACTGGTCTGCCGTCGTTGCGGTGTCCGCCTCTCCAGCTACCAAGGTGGGGTCTCTCTTCAGGCAATACTAGCTCTTGCCTTCACCGGCTTGTTGCTTCTTCTCATGGCCAACACGTCTCCGATCATGACCTTTGATGTGGCGGGCCGCATCCAGTCCAATCTTGTCATCACCGGGGTGCAGGGGCTGGTTCAGCAGGGCTATGGCGTGCTGGCCTTGTTGGTGTTTTTCTGTTCCATCCTCGCTCCGGCTCTCTACTTGCTCCTTCTCATCTATGCCCTTGTCCCCCTCGTCTTGGGGATGAGCTGGCCCGGCCTAGGTTTCTCGGGGCGGTTAATCCTGTTCTTGGCCCCGTGGAACTTGGTTCCTGTATTTATCGTAGCCTGCGGAATTGCGGTGGTTCGTCTGGAACTCATGGGGAGAGTGGTTTGGCAATCCGGGGCGCTTTACGCTTTGCTCCTCTCCGTATGCTGTCTCGTTCTGGGACGGATCTTTCCTCGTGAGCGGGTGGAAATACTTCTCGAGGAGGCGAGGTGAAAAGTCCTGACCACATCCGCCGTGGACGGGCTTGGGCTCTAATTCTCACCGGTGCTATCCTCTACGCTCCGGCCAATTTGGTTCCAGTCATGACCATGACCATCCCGGGCCACCATGATAAACTGACCGTTTGGGGTGGGGTGGTGGAGCTCTATGAGGTGGGTCTCTGGCCTGCGTCTGTGGTTGTCTTTCTCGCCAGTATCTGTGTGCCCTTGTTCAAGTTGATCAGTATAGGACTGCTGCTCATCATGGATGGGTCTCCCCACTATTGCCTAGAGCGCACCAAGGTTTTTCGGGTGATCGAGACGATCGGAACCTGGTCGATGGTTGACATCTTCCTCCTCTCCGTCCTCGTTGCCGTGGGGCAAATGAAACTGCTTGCTAGCATCGAGGCCCAGCCGGGAGCCATTTTTTTCGCGGGCGTTCTAATGTGTACTATCTTTGCTACCCACAATTATGATGTGCGCATGATCTGGAGGAATTCCACCCGATAAGTATGGGAGCTGTAAAAAACAATCTGACCGACCATGCCGAGGTGGTACAAGTCGGTCGCGGAATTTCCTGGGCTTGGCTCTTCCCCTTCATTGTCTTGGCCATTGGCGCTTACATGGTGGTGACCCATAGGATGTCGCTCGGGCCGGAGATTGAAATACGCTTTGCCGAAGCACCAGGGATCGAAGAGGGCAAGACCTCCTTGATTTTTCGTGGTGTGGTGGCGGGTAAGGTGAGCAAGGTCGTGCTTGATCCCACCTTGAACGAGGCGGTGGTCAAGGTGCGTCTCAATAAGTCGGCCGAGAAATTAGCGGTCAAGACAACCGAGTTCTGGATTGAGCAGCCCAAGCTTTCGCTGCAGGGGGCAACCGGGTTGACCTCCTTGATTCAGGGTAACTCGCTTCAGGCTAAGCTCGGGTCAGGACCTCCTCGATTTTCCTTCCGGGGACTGGTGGTCAGTCCGGTGGTGGAACTCAGTGAACCTACCGTGCACGTGCGACTCAAATCAGATGAAGTCCAATCCCTTGATCGGCGGGCCCCCGTGACTTTTCGTGGGGTTGAAGTTGGCCGGGTTCGCGAAGAGGGCATTGATCTGGATGGTGACCCCTACATCGATGTAGAAATCTTGCAAACCTACGGCGATTTTCTCCTCACGGGCTCCCGTTTTTGGGTCGTACCAGCCACCTCGGTAACCATTGGTCCGGGGGGGATCACCCTAGAATTCGCTGGGATTGAGACCTTGGTACAGGGAGGCCTAGCTTTTGATGACTTTGGGGTGGGAGGTCCTCCCTTGTCGGACGGGTCGGTGCTCCCCGTCTACCGCAATGTCGAGCTGGCCCGGGCCTCCGGCGAACCCTTCATCATTAACTTTAAGACGGTCCGGGGACTGCGTCCCGGGCAGACTCGGGTAACCTATCTCGGCTTGCCCGTCGGCATTATCACGGAGATGCGTGCCTTGGACAGTAAGGTGGAGGTCACGGCTAGGTTTGAGCAGGCCTACGATTTTTTGCGCCGCACCGGATCCGAGTTCAATCTGGTAGAGCCAACCATTTCTGTCCAAGGGGTCAGCGGGTTGGAGACGCTCATCACCGGGGTGGTGGTGGCCTGTACGCCGGGAACAGGTAAGGGGCTGGCCCGTAGATTCCAAGGCTCGGTCCCCCGGGATAGTGATGAGGTGGTTGAGCAAAGTTCCTTGGGCCGCCAATTCATTCTCGTTTCCTCGTCCACCGCCCTTATGCCTGGATCTCCGGTGCTGTATCGTGAATTGCAGGTCGGGGCGGTGCTCTCGAAAAAACTCGGTAGGGATGGACGCTCCATCGAACTGACTATTGGTATCCAGTCGGAGTACACTCCCCTGGTGCGAGCGAACTCGGTTTTTTGGGAAGCACGAGGGCTCAACGGTTCCATAGGATTTTTGAACGTCAACATCCGCAGTGCCACCCCTCTTCCTTTGGCTGGCAATGGAGCGGTGGTATTTGCCACGCCTGATACTTCTGCCGCACCTGCTCGCTCTCGGGCAGCCTTCAACCTGAATGACAAGCCACGTCGGGAATGGACGCGCTGGCAGCCTGAGATTCCCTTGAAATCTAGGTAGCCGGAATAAAGGCCCCTAAGCGTAGGGAACGAAGGCGGCGTGCACCTGAGGAGGAACGTCGATCATGCCGTAGTTTGAGGACGCGACAAAGAGAAGGCTCTGCTTGCCTTTACCGAGCAACTGGTTCGAGGCATCGTGAACTTCGTGCTCCAAAGTGACAAACTTGCGGTTGTAACTGGCGATACGGATACGGACGCTGACCTCCTCAAACTCGCGGGTTTCGTGGACAAACTTGTGCTCGAACGAGCGTGTCAGAATGTAGAAGGGGGTGTCCTTGAGGTTGAATTTGGGCATGACCCGGTTGAAGAAGAGCTCGCGGGTCTTGCCGACCCACATGGCGTACATGCCGAAGTAAACGTTACCGACCGAGTTGGTGTCGGCGTAGGTGGCAAGGAATGAATGGACAAACCACTTGCCCTCAAAGTGGCCTCCTAGCGGGTGCTGGACCGCACCAACTAGGTTCTTCGCCGCCTCCCCCAAGGTCGCTGGCATTTCAGCGGAAGCAGGCTGAGCCGGCGCCATCGCTGGAGCAGCCCTCATGGCGATTTCGTTGGCGGGGGCGTCAAGTTGATCCGCATCACTGACAAAGTCTTCTGAGGCGGTGGGTTTGGCCAATGTCCAGACGACGTAACCGAAAGGCAGAAGTGCTCCGATGATCATGAAAATTGGGTAACCGAGAAGGTATCCAAAGGCAAAAATGACCACGGCGAGGCTACCGATGCAGAACATTTTCACCTGAGGAATGCGGTTGGCTGGGCTGTTGATGTAGCAGCGAGCCACTGCCAGAGCGGAATAGCCAACGAAAAAAGTGGCGTAGAAAATCATGAAATACTCCAACTCCAAACCGACTGCTGCTCCGGCGAGGGCGATGACGCCGCAAAGGAGAAAAAGAGGAATGGGCGAAGTGACTAAGGAGATGGGCACGAGGGCGAAAATGGCGCTGACACTCGCTCGTACATTGCTCTGGAGAAACCAACGCACGGCGATGTACCCGCTGTCGAGGGTGGTCAGGACGCAGGCTGAGAGGAAGACGCAGTAGGCGCCGAAAATCCAGGGATGGAGAGTGGCCTGCTCAAAAAGCAGGCGCATGATCGAGTCGTGGCCGTAGACATGCCCCCCCAGTCCATCTCTCAAAAAGGCCCCACCCCCGGCTCCGAGGGCCCAGAGGGCCAGCATCCCATGGGCGAGGAGGAGGAGAAAAAATTGGGTGGCCCCAACGATGTAAGCGGCCGCGATGGAAACGCGCTCTCGGTGCATCTGGATGGCCCGTTGCCACTGCTGTAGATCGAGCCATGGCCCGAGGAGAAAGCCGATGAAGATGGGGATGATGTAGCCCCAGAAGTTCCAGTCATTGGTTGGTAGTGGCAGTTTCTCCACCGTGATAGGGGGAAGGCTGGAAGAGATTCTCGAGGGAGCGGACCAGAGGATGGCGAGGGTTGCCGCAAGGATGAGGAAAATGACCCCGTGGCTCCATTTGATCCGGCGGATATTGAACTCCTCCCCAAAGAGAATTCCTCCGGCTAAAACCACGAGGAGGATGAGGGGGAGGTAGAGGACTTCTGGGGCCA
>CAXMPH010000058.1:0-7033 GCA_964195055.1 uncultured Chthoniobacterales bacterium
ATGGATGCACAAGCTAGCAACCACTTGGGAGGAAGGGGCCATGCTCACGATCGACTACGGAGGGACATCCCAGTCCATTTATCATCGGCGACCGAGTGGAACCCTACGCGCCTACCGTGATCAGCAGCGGTTTATCGGAAAAGAGATTCTGGCCTGCCCTGGCCGCCAGGACATCACCGCCGAGGTTAACTTCGATGATCTTGAGCTTTGGGCGAAAGAGCTAGGGTGGCGCCTCGGACCTAATATCCCGCTGAGCGACTTTTTCAGCGTGGAGGCGCCCCCTCACCTGACTGATCGGGAGGGCGCCGGGAGAGCTTTCCGCTGCCTCACTTTTAGCCCCTAAGACTCGGGGGTGTCTGTCGGGGAGGCAGGCGCTGCCGCTCCCGCCTCCACTGGCAGCATCTCGGGTGACGGAGTTGGCGTCGGCGTCGGCCAGGGTGGCACGATATTTTCCCATGAATGCAGTGGACCCGAGGGAACTCCCAGTTCCTCCAGCAGATCGGCACAGCGATCTCGCCAGAGCGAGAGGTCCGGAGGTTGCCGCTTGGCCTCTGCCGACCCAGGAAAAACCAGGTAGGTCACGGACAAGTCACTCACCGGGCGGGCCAAGGGCGTTCCGGTATCGTTGATCTCTCGGCAGAGCCGCAGAGAGGCCTCCCCCATTTTGTAAGATGGACCCGCATCCCCGACCACTGCCGGATACATCTTATCCCCATGAATCACCACCGCGTAATCGCCCGCCTTGGGAACATCCGGCCCACTCCCCCGCATGACAAATCCGGGCAGGGCAATGGATGGATCTGCTCCCGAAATAAGAAAGCTCCAGGGGCGGAGTTCAGATTGCTCACGCTTAAGTTCTTTCATCCGATCGGTTAGCTCTTGTCGTTGTTTCTTAGAAGTCTGGGAGTTGGCCAGTTCCTTTTCCGTGGCATCGAGACGCTCACCCAGAGAGAGAAGAAAGGAACTGGGGCGCTTGGTTGTCTTGGGCCAGCGGTAGGCCGTCTGCGGCTGGAAAAATCGCCCCGAGCCATCCACCTCAAAATTGCGATCGCCATCCGAACCATCGACATTCACGTCCATGTCCCCCTGAAGGAGGAGAGCTCGCCTTCCAGTAGGAGCGTGCTCTAGCTGGAGGATGGTGTCGCAGTCGTAGAAATTGTGCCGGGAAAGAATCTGCTCTAGCTTTTCCAGCCGCCGCTTGAGCCAGTCCAGCTTGAGTTGATAAAGTTTGGCAAAGTCAGGAGAAACCCGAGCAGTTCGGAGCAGTTCCGGTAGGGAAGGCAAAAGCTGAGGCAGGCGTGGGTTGACCACTGCCAGATCTGCCAGCGTAGTCGCCGGCCGAGGCATGGAAATATTGAGATTGAGTTCCAACCGGTAAGACCCATCGACCTCCCGATCACGCGCCGCGGTCTCGCCCGGCTCCGTTTCGACTGTCCACTGGTATTGCAAACCATGAAAGAGCATCCCCGTGTCCATCGGCTTCCTTGGGACAAAGGGAGTCGGGGTAGGAGTGGGTGGGGGTGGAAGCGGGGCAGGGCTTGGCGTGGGAGTCGGAAGCGGCGGGGGCGGAGTAGCCGGACCACAGCCGATGAGAACCACCATAGCCAAGAAGAGGAGGAAACTTTTCCACATCACTCTATGTCTTCATGCCGCCCCAACCTTGTCCAGCCCAAGAGAAAATTTTTGCGAGACCTCTGCCACTTTCATGGTAATCTGAAGCCTGTTGTCACGGGCTGTGGCTCAGCTTGGTAGAGCGCTTGAATGGGGTTCAAGAGGTCCCGGGTTCAAATCCCGGCAGCCCGACCATTTTTACTTTGAAAAGCCACCTCCAATAAAAGTTTGGTGGTGCAAGAGCGTCACCCGACGCAGAAGAGACGGTTCACCGGCAAGGAGGGCTCTTCCTTGATATTTCCTAGGAGTGGCTGGGCGGGCAATGGCGAAGCAAAAACGGGCCGTTTAACCACAAACTCTCTTAGCTCTCAAAACTCCATACTGGTGGAGAAGGACTCCGCCCAACGGATGTGGAAGTCGGCGAGGAGCTCCTAACAGGAGGCTCTCCGCTACCCGAAAAGTTGGTGGATTCCATTGGTTCTGATTCGGATTGAAGTGGGTGCTGAAGGAACTTCAGACAAAGACGGCACCACCCTGATTGACGCGCGGTGGGCAAGCTCGTGGGCCTCAAGAGCACTCCAGTCATGGCCATTGCCAACGCGATACCAGGGCTGTCTCAGTCCGTTGTTGAAGCTTCCACGTTTAAACGCTCACTCAACCCTGAGTTTCGGTTGCTTGGCACAGGGAATCCCGCTTCCCCCATCGACTCTTTCGGAATCTTGGCTAGACCGAAAGGTGGCAACAGTCCGCATCTCCAACGGTCGAGGACTGGGCAAGGGAGCACAGCCCCCTTTTTCCGAATTGCCCTGATTTTGCCTATCTCAAAGGACTACCTCCTTGTGCTATGCTCAGAAGGGAAAGCCCATGTGCCCTCATCTGAAGGCGTCTGGAATGAATATTTTGATGAGCAAGGATATTACCTCACGGGCCGACGCCCTTAAAAGACTGGCGGCTTTCATCCCTCTGGCAAGGCGATACAGCTCAGCCCGCAACTATGTCGGCGCCGAGCACTCCCAGGTCAGTCGGCTTTCTCCGGCTCTGGCCCGCCGGCTGCTTTTGGAAGAGGAAGTAGTTCGAGAAGTTCTCGGGCAATACCCTCTCTTTCAGGTTGAAAAATTTATTCAAGAGGTACTTTGGCGCTCTTACTGGAAAGGGTGGATGGAGATGCGGCCGGAGGTCTGGACAGATTATCTCAGGCAAGTCGAAGAGGCACGTGAGGAGGCCACCCCAGCACAATCCCAACGCATCGAGGCTATCCTCAGCGGTGGAAGTGGCCTCGGGATCATCGATCACTTTACCCGCGAGCTAATCACCACGGGTTACTTACATAACCACGCTCGAATGTGGTGGTCCAGTTACTGGATCCACGTCGAGCGCCTGCCCTGGCAGATTGGGGCAGCTTTCTTCTTCAGCCACCTCCTTGATGCGGACGCGGCCAGCAACACCCTGAGCTGGCGCTGGGTTGCCGGATGGCAGACCGAGGGGAAAAGCTACCTCATCAGAAAATCCAACTTGGAGAAGTATTGCTCCGAATCCATCTTAAAACATTCCCAAGGGATCTCCCAATTTGCTGACGGTGCGGTAGAGAGCATTCTCCCCCGCTCCGTTAAAAAGTATCCAATGGCCCCGATCAATGACTACCCCGAGGTCGTCCAAGACAAAGGAAAACGCCTCGGAATATGGGTGCACCGCGATGATGCCTGCGCCGAAATCGGGCCAATGAGTGGCCTCGCTCCTGTTTCGGTAGCGGCTTTTTCATCTTCCCATTCTTCCGAGCAATACCAGCTGAGCAAGCTCAGCCAGGACTTCACTGAGGAGGTCCTGCAAGACGCTCTCCAAAGAAGCGCCGATCACTTCTCCTGCCCCCGCGTCTTCGGCGACTCGGAAGACTTTGCCCCCAGCCTGCTCCGCTGGATTAATGAAAATAAGATCGAGGAAGTGCTTACTTTTGCCCCGCTGGTTGGGCCGGTGCGGGACCAGCTTCCGCGGGCCGAGCGGGAATTGGCAGAGATCGGAGTGCCTTTGAGAAAAATAAGAAGGTCTTGGGACGGAGCGCTCTTCGGTGAAGCCAAGGCGGGCTTCTTTCCCTTTTGGAAGAAGGCGAAGAAGTGGTTAGCCCAAAGGACAGACTCTGGTGAGTTGCAACTCGAATTCCGTGAAAAATGTTAAGAAAGCCAATCTGCCCCAAAAAATATGTCTCTCCTGTGGCAGGCCCTTTCTCTGGAGGAAAAAGTGGGAACGTTGCTGGGCCGAGGTCCGTTATTGCAGCAAAGCCTGTCAGGCACATAAGAAATGATGAACCCTCGAACCGAGGAGCGACTGGGGCATAGAAAAAAGAGCGGAAGCAAATTCTTTACTCCACCAGCTCTTCCGAAAAAATCAGCAGCTCCGCTAATCCGAGCCAGCCAAACAACCATCCACCACATTCATGCGAGGCAAAAAAGAGAAGGCCAAAGTAGTCTGGTTTAAGCGAGATCTCAGGGTGAGCGATCACGGACCACTTGCCGCGGTGCATGACTTTGAGGGCCTAGTCATACCCTTATACCTGATTGAGCCCGACTATTGGATGCACCCCGATTCTTCTTTCAAGCACTGGGAGTTCATCCGAGGAAGCTTGGTAGAACTGAGGAATAATCTAGGCCAGCTGGGGGCTCCGCTTGTCGTGAGGGAGGGAGATGCCATCAGCGTTCTCACTGAGATCGCTCGAAAGCACCAGATCACAGCCATCCTCGCCCACGAAGAAACTGGCAATGGCTGGACCTACGAGCGCGACCTCAAGGTGGAGAGGTGGTCGCAATCCCAAGGGATCCCCTTACTTCAGTTTCCCAGCAACGGAGTGATAAGACGCTTAGGCTCTCGCAATGGGTGGAAGGCGAAACGTGAAGCACGCATGAGGGGTGATGTTTACCCAACGCCCAGCTCAATTGGCCGAGCTTCCACTTTGGACCAAGGCGAAATCCCGGCTCTCCCTCAGGCCATGAAAAACCAAGCCAGGGCAGCGACCCAGCTGGGCGGGCGGCAGGCGGCCCAGCAAACCCTAGATTCCTTTCTCGCTCATCGGCACCGGGGTTACACCAAAAACATTTCGAGCCCCCTCGGAGCAGAAACCCATTCTTCTCGCCTCTCACCGCATCTGGCATGGGGCACTATTTCGTCGCGCGAAATCATCAAGGCGATTGATCAGCTAGGCCGTCCCTCATCGGAAACCGGCTCTAGGGTGCGTTCAAGAGATCTGGCCGCCTTTCAATCAAGATTAGCCTGGCGCTGCCATTTTATACAGAAGCTGGAGGACCAGCCCTCCCTAGAGTTTCGGTGCATGCATCCAAGTTTTGAGCAGGTGCGCCCGATGGACCCTAACCCGGAATCACTTGAGGCATGGCGAGAGGGCAAGACCGGCTTTCCCTTAGTGGATGCCTGTATGCGGTTCCTCGCCGAG
This sequence comes from uncultured Chthoniobacterales bacterium, assembly GCA_964195055.1. Classification (GTDB taxonomy): domain Bacteria; phylum Verrucomicrobiota; class Verrucomicrobiia; order Chthoniobacterales; family JACTMZ01; genus JACTMZ01. The sequence goes on from CAXMPH010000058.1 coordinate 5,048, forward strand.
AAGGGTTGGATCAACTTTCGCATGAGAGCCATGGTGACCAGCTTCGCCAGCTATAACCTCTGGATGGACTGGCGAATATTTGGCCCCGATTTGGCCAAGTTATTCACCGACTACGAACCGGGCATTCATTACAGCCAACTGCAAATGCAGTCGGGCGTCACCGGGATCAATACTTGGCGGGTTTACAATCCCGTGAAACAGTCGCTCGACAACGACTCCGAGGGGAAATTTATCCGTAAGTGGGTTCCCCAGTTAGCCAAAGTGCCCATGGCCTACATTCATGAGCCATGGAACATGGATCTCACCACCCAAAAGGAGACCAACTGCATCCTCGGAGGCGACTACCCGAAGAGGGTGGTGGACCACCTCGATTCCTCCCGAAAGGCCAAGGCCAAGCTCAGTCAGGTGGCAAAATCAAGTGGGTATCGGGAGATGAAAAAGAAAGTGCTAACCAAGCATGGAAGCCGCCGCTCCCCCACCGCAAGAAAGAAGCCCACCAGGCAAAACGATCAGTTGGAGCTCGCCCTCTCCTAGTCGTGCCCGCCGAGCAGCAGTACGAGGCAGCCAACTACCCACCGATCGTTCTCGGGGGGGTAACCTCGCCAAGGTAAATCCGGTGGGCCGCCCGTTTGGCCCGCTCATGGGGCTTGGCCTCAAATTCTTTCGCCTCAAAACCCGCCCGGGCCAGCTTGACGAGAAAGGCCGGTTCCGGCTCAGCCGACCAGATGGCAACGCGCCCTCCGGGACGGAGCGAGCGATGAATCGTCGCGAGGCCGCGCCCACTGTAGAGACGGGCATTTTCCTTCTGCACAAATGAAGTCGGCCCATTATCCACATCGAGAATAATAGCGTCGTAGGAGGCAGGGGCATTCTTGATGCACTCGAAAACATCCCGAGTCATCACTTCAACCCGCGGATCATCGAGAAGCTTTCCATTGAGCTCACCGAGGAACTGGCGATTCCACAAGACCACTTCCGGAAGTAACTCGGAGACATGCACGGTCACGCTGCGACCACCAAGCTTCAAGACCCGCTGCAAGCTAAACCCTAGCCCGAGGCCTCCGACCAAAACCTTGGGAGACTTTCCGGCAAAACGAAATTTGCAGGCTAAATCCGCCAGCAGTAGTTCCGAGTAGGTCGAATTCGACCCCATGAGCTGGCGCCCATTGAGCTTAAGAAAATAATCTCCCCCATGCTCGTGCAAGGAAAAGCGGGAGCCATCTGGAGTGTGCGTCTCGGCCAAATTGCGGAAGGGAATCATGAGAGACAACTTAGAAGCCACCCCCAAAATGTCACCCTCCGAAGACCCCTCCTCGGGGATAAAGGCAAAAGACCTTGGTCAAATTGGAAAGCACCCGGAGGTATTTCTAGCGGATGTAGGGTGCTGCCGCGATCCGGTAAGCGATAAACTCGTCGTAGGTAACGTGGCCGGAACCGGAAGTATCGGCGTCGTCAAAGGGTTGGACGAATTGGCCCCGGGCAACCTCGCTTGCTTTAACGTCGGCGAGGGTGACTTTTCCTTTTCCATCACGATCCATCCGGCGAAAAGCTGACACCGATCCGCCGCCAGCGGTGAATTCCTCGAGGGTGACATAGCCTTTACCCTCTTTATCGTAGAGGGCGTAGGCCTCGGTGATCATGAAGTCAGTAAACTCCATGCGAGAGACCGACCCATCGCCGGAGGTGTCGGCTTGCTTGAAGCGTTGCAGCAGGGCGTCGTCGCCGGAAGTGGATGGCGGGGTGGTGCTACAACCGGTGAGAAAAATGGCTGCGGTGAGGACGGCCAGTGCAAAAAGGTTCATCACAATAGGGGATGCCAGCCTCGGATGGTGGTCAAGAGGAATCACCACCCAGCGGCATCCCACTCGGGGGAGAGCCGCAAGCAAGCAACTCACTTCACTTTGGTGTCCGCAGGGTGTCTCCCCAGCCGAGGAGGAGGTATTTCTGGCAAGGTGGGCTCCTGTAGTTATTTGATAAACACTTCGC
>CAXMPH010000059.1:0-7005 GCA_964195055.1 uncultured Chthoniobacterales bacterium
GAGCCAAGGCAAACTCGCAGAGGGGGATACCACAAATCGGAACTAGGGGCTTAGGAACCTGATCGGTTAAGGGCTGCAACCGTTCTCCCCGTCCTGCACAAAGCAGAAAAGCCGTCCGGACCGACGCGGTCACGGGGAGGGATCGCTTTCCGGAAGGAGGACGCGGCGCATCGTAACCATTTCGGACTCCTTGAAATTGTGCTTGCGGTAAAAACTGACGAGACGCCCTTCCCCCCGGTTAGTCAGCAAGGTGATACGGCTAAATTGCTTGGCCCGAGCGAACTCCACCGCGTGGTCCAGGAGACGGCTACCATGTCCCTGCCCGCGATGATCGCCATGGACAATGAGGTCCTCCAGCAGGATGACAAATCCACCCTCGGCGGTACTAATGGTGAAGAGCAAATTACTCATCCCAATAATCCGCATATTATTGCGCAGGACGAAAATCCGCCCCCGATTGGGTTGTTCCAAGATGAGGCGCAATCCATGCATTTGCTTCTCGAGATCTGGAACGAAATCTGGCTCGCTGGAAAAAAGATCGGTCAGCAGTTCGGCCATGAGGGGCAAGTCCTCTAGAGTGGCCGGCTCAATACGCATATCGGGCATGGGAATGTTGTAGCGGGGAACCACCACATGGGGCAAGGCGGAGGGTGGAAATTCAGGAACGCCCGAACTTTTTATCCAATTCGCGCCAGGAAAACTGGAGCATGACTGGACGTCCTTCGGGATCGCAGTAAGGCAACTCGCAGCCAAGCAACTGGGTCACGAGCAACCGCTGCTCTACCTCATCTGAGGCACCATCTAAGCCGACGGCTAAGCGTGCGAGGGCACGCCGTGCCGCATCATCCGCCGCCGCCCCTCGTCCCCCAACACCTCCCGCGAGACATTCCTCCGCAAAATCTTCCATAACCCGTCGCGGTTCCCTGCCAGCGAGGAAGTCCGGCAGCGCCTCGACTTTGAGGGACCGCGCGCCAAAAACCTCCACCCCAAATCCCGCGGAGGCCAGCACCTCCAAATTCTGAACCACCGCTTGGTGATCTCGCGGGGACAACTCCAAAACCTCTGGTGCCAAGAGTCGCTGCGAAGCCACCGCGCCACCCTCGAGACCACGGCGCAGTCGCTCGAACAAAATCCGCAAGTTGGCCGCCCGCTGGTCGAGCAAGACGAGACCCTCCGGACCCTCGAGGAGGAGATAACGACGCGAGAGGGACCCGACGAGGCGAAACTCCTCTTGGGTTACCCCAGAGGCCTCTGCCATCCCGACCGAGGAAATTGGCGGAACCTCTGCCGTCCTCATCGGTACAACCGGCCGCGGTAGTTCGGGCTGATAGGCGCCAGTAGAAGATGGTAACACCACTGGCTCGGCTCGCGAATCCATCCTTGCCACCACATGGTTCTGCACGGGGGCCAACCATGAGGCTCGGACTTTACTGAGCGCAGATTCCACCGCGGACTGCACCGCCTTGCCCACGCCCCCCCCATGGCGAAAACGTACCTCGCGCTTGGCGGGGTGGACATTGCAGTCAACTAAAGCTGGGTCCATCTCAAGATAAAGCAAAACTACGGGATGCCGCCCCGGCTCAAGCATCTGTCGGTAAGCCTCACGAATTCCCGTGGATAAAAAACTATTTTCAACAATACGGCCATTGATGAAGAAAAATTGCCGGCCACGATCGGCCCGGGTCACTCCGGGACGCGAAACCAACCCGCTCACCTTGATGCCTCCAGAAACAACCTGCGGCACCTCGAGCAACTCCTCTTGCGCCTCGACTCCGTAAAGATCAGCAACCCTCGCCGCTGCTCCCGCGACAGAGGGCAACCGGTAAATCGTTCGTCCGTCCCTGATGTAATGGAACGAAACTCCCGGGAAAGCTAAGGCGGCCGTCTCTACTACTCGGTCCAGATGCGCCGTTTCCGTGGCGGCACTACGCAAAAATTTACGACGAGCCGGAAGGTTAAAAAAGAGCGATTTAACCACCATGGTTGTTCCGGCGGCACAGCCAGCATCCCTCACTCTATCAATTTTCCCTCCGCGGAGAAGAACCTCGGTACCAACCGCCGCCTCAGGCAGTCGGGTCTGCAAAGTAAATTCTGAGACGCTCGCAATACTGGGGAGAGCTTCACCTCGGAACCCCATCGTCCTCACCACCGCCAGATCCGCCGCGACAGAGATCTTACTGGTGGCGTGGCGCTCCAGTGCCATGAGGGCATCCTCACGATCCATACCCGCCCCATCATCGGTCACCCGCAAAAGGGCTGTACCAGCCCCTCGCACCTCAATTTCCAGACGCTGCGCCCCAGAATCTAAGCTGTTGTCTAGCAGTTCTTTGATTACCGAGGCTGGTCGCTCGACCACTTCACCGGCGGCCACTTGGCTGGCGACCACCTCCGGCAGCACCCGAATCTTACCCACAAATACCCCCTGCCGTTTGGCTTGGATTGACTGGGTAAATGAAAGACACTTTATCCTTTTACATGCGCCGCTCCTTCGACTCAATGCCAGCCCGCAATGCGTAAACGTTCCGTCTCCAATTCAGGCCGAGATGATCTCTTCGGCTGGACTGTGTTTATTCTGCTCCTCAGCGGTTTCGCCGCCATCTGCTGGATCGGAAGCTTCTACGTCTTTGGCCATCCCGAAAAGTCGTTTAGCTACCGCATCCTTCGCGCCCTCGACAAAATCGAGGCGCCGCAACGCTTTCAGCTCACCTCCGCCCCCCGAGGACGATTTCTCAAGGCCAACCAGCTGATGGAGCGCTTCGGCTTGCTTCCCCCACAGCAACTCGCAGCTGAGAATGAAACTCTCCTGCGCGAGTACCTGCGCAACTACAAAAAGACGCGGCAGCTGGTGCCCTATGTTATCGGGCCATTCAAGGTCATGGGAATCTTCCGACTCGGCTCAGGCAACTTCTTCTCCAGTGGGGTGGTCGCCCTCGCCCGCTCCACGGAAAATCCAGCGGTTCTACTCGAGCTGATCTTCCCTGCCGAAGAAAAAAATATCGCCAACCTTGAGAGCATGCTGGTTACCGGACTCAACCTTAAGCTGGTCAAGACCCTCGACCTTGCCGCGGTGATCAACTCCCGCATCATGCCCAATGGTAATCTCTGTCTCACAGCTGTCCCCCTTCTTTACGGCAGCTACACCTCGAGCGATGCCAGCGGAACCTTTAGTTTGGAGCCTCCACAAGAACTTGAGGTCGGGGCTGGACTCCCCATCCTCAACCAAGCCGCCATCGAGAAGGCGGAGAGTTATTATAAGGCCTACCGGCAAAGGGCAGGGCTCCTCGACCAATCAGCCTCCGCCCTTAAACGGGTGCACCAGCCCGAAGCGGTGCAACCCGGCAAGATTCCGGTGCGTCGTGCTGAACCAGTCCAAACCCCTCCTCGTACCCCTCTAAAGCCACTTGCGATAGCCCGCGCTGTCGCGGTTGCTGAACCGAACAATCTTCGGATAGCTCGAGCCGTGCCAGTCAACCCGCCGGGCCGTGTTCCGGTAGCCCGCGCCGTGCCGATCAACCCAGCGGAAAACACTGCAGTACCTCGCGCCGTGCCTACTCGCCTTACTGTAGCCGCGCCACCCACCCCCGATCTCCCTACCCAGCTGCAACCTTTTGCCCCGATCGCACCAGTTAGTGTCAGCTCCACCGCCGTCCGCGATTGGAAGGTTCACCAAGCGGGACAGATGCCTTTGGGTCGCCTCCTCAAGATCGAGGAGGCTCGGCAACTGGCTGGAACAGAGATTGCGGGCCAAGCAACCTACCTTGCCGGCGACTTTAATGTCAGTGCTTCGGGAGCTAGCCGAGCCGTTTTAAGGAGCAAGCGGGGCGGAGAAACCACCCGCGTTATCGTTGATTTCCCCAGTGAGGACATTCCTCCGAGACAAGGATCCTCTTTGATCCGAGGGAAGAACCGCCCCTTCCTCATCAATCGCGTCGAGCAAGGGGCTGACGGACAAATCAATATCTATGTCCGGGAAATTACCCGACCCTGACCGTCTGACCAATGCCCTGCGCCACCACATTGGGCAGAGCGGTCCGATTGGTTTCGACGTCTTCATGGCGGCCGCCCTTTACGATCCCCTTGACGGATACTACGCCAGCGGACGAGGACAGCCGGGAAAACGGGGGGACTTTTTTACCAGTGTAAGCGTTGGCCCCGTATTTGGGCGCTTACTCGCGGCCCAATTCGCCGAGATCTGGCGCTACCTCGGTTGCCCGAAGGATTTTACTTTGGTGGAGCAGGGTGCGGCGGATGGACAGCTTTTAGCCGACATCCTCGACGCTCTTGAGCGTGATCAACCGGATTGCCAACCCCAAGCCGTGATCATCGAACCTTCCCCTCTTCTGCAAGTGGCGCAGCAAAAAACTCTAGCCCCCTGGCTAGACCGCCTCACTCAGGTGAAAGATGAGAAATTTCTCGATTCTTTCACGGGTGTCTTTTTCGCCAACGAGCTACTCGATGCTTTTCCGGTGCAGCTCCTGGTTCGCAATCGCGGCATCTGGAGCGAGCGACGCGTTGGTTGGGCCGAGGGTAAGTTTGCCTTTACCGAGTGCCCGCTCGAAGAATCCACCCTGCCAGTCACGGCCCACTGGCCAATTCCAGCGGCGGTACCTCGCTTTTGCACCGAGTGGTGTCCCTCGCTCGCCCCTTGGCTGCAGAACATTGCCAATAAACTCAAGGGCGGGGCCATCTTCCTTGTCGATTACGGCCACCCCGCCGCCGGTCGATTCCACCCGGCCCGAGCCGATGGCACCCTCGCTTCCTACCGCAACCACCAGCGCACCGACGACCCACTCTCTCAACCTGGCCTTCAAGATCTGACGGCCCATCTCGACTTCAGCGCTCTGGCTCGTACCGGAGAGGAACTCGGGTTAACCTTGGCTGGCTTCACCGACCAGCACCACGCCCTGACCGGCCTAGCTGCTCAGCTTTTCCCGCCGATGCCTAAGCAAGCGATTTCATCGGCAGAGGAACGAGAAATGCGAGCACTTCGCCAGCTCCTGCATCCGGAGACGATGGGAACGTCCTTCAAATTCCTTGCCCTGACTCGAAAGATTGACCAAGACCTGACCGCCTTTGCCTTTGCGAGCAATCCCCGCGAGGCTTTGTTCAGTCAAGCCAGCACCTATCACCCTTCCCTATGACCCGACCAACTCCACCACAACGCGAAGCTGCCCGTCAGCATCCACCGCACCGCCGCACCGTCCTGCAGCAGCGGTGGGAAAATCTTCTTTTCCTCCACTGGACGATCGACCGCGAAACGATCCAGAAAAGCCTCCCCGCCGGGCTTTATCCCGACACCTTTGCCGGGACGGCGTGGCTCGGCATTGTTCCCTTCGCCATGCGCTCGGTCCGACCGAGAGGACTCCCCGCAGTTGGTCGACTCTCCAACTTCCTCGAGTTGAACGTTCGCACCTATGTTCACGATGAAAATGGCATTCCCGGCGTCTGGTTCTATTCGCTGGACTGCAACCAGTGGCTCGCGGTGTGGTTGGCTCGGAAGTTCTTTGGCCTGCCCTATGAAAGAGCCACCATGACGGCAGACTTCGATACCACCATTGATTACCATTCCACCCGCCGCGGAACCGATGAAGCGGCTCAGTATCGCTGGAGACCAGAGGGGGCCACCCGAGCGGCCACCCCCGGCAGCTTGGATTTTTTCTTGCTGGAGCGGTACCTTCTTTACGCTGCTCGCGGCCGCCAGCTTTTCCGCGGGCAAGTCGCCCACACGCCTTATCAGTTCCAAGCGGCCACCGTAGAAAAATTCTCGCTCCTACCAGCTGTCCAAGCTGGATTTTCTTCCCTCTCGCCCCAACCACAGCATACCTGTCATTCGCCGGGGGTGGATGTCCGTATCTTTGGGCTAGAAAAACTTCCCTGACGACCACTCATCTTGGCAGTCAAACCCGGCTCGAGCCGAAGGCCACCCCAGCAGCGCCAGATTTCTCACCCTCCCCAGTCCTGACTCCAACAAATCGGCCCGACACTCAAGCAAGCTCACTCTGCCAAAGTGGCTGGCTCCCTCCTTGTCCGGACCGACTCAAGCGATTATATTCTAATCTTTATGTCGAAAGAATCTCAGCAACGGATGGAAAAAATTGTCAGCCTGTGCAAGCGGCGGGGCTTTGTTTTTCAATCTTCCGAAATCTACGGGGGTCTCAATGGATTCTGGGACTACGGCCCCATGGGAGTGGAACTGAAGCGCAACCTCAAAGATTTCTGGTGGCGCCGCCACGTCCAAGAGCGTGACGACATCGTGGGCATGGATGGATCGATTATTATGAATCGCTCAGTTTGGCAGGCCAGCGGTCACGAAGAGACTTTTAGTGATCCCATGGTCGACTGTAAAACGTGCAAGTCACGCCATCGCGCAGACCAACTTCCACGCAAGGATGATTCCCTTTATTGCCCACAATGCGGAGGCCATGACCTGACCGAACCACGCGCCTTCAACCTCATGTTTAAGAGTTATGCCGGGCCGGTGGAGAGCGAGGACAACATGGTCTACCTCCGACCGGAAACGGCCCAGGCTATCTTCGTTCAATTTAAGAACATCCTAGAAACTTCGAGGCAGAAGTTGCCCTTCGGCATCGCTCAGATTGGTAAGGCCTTTCGCAATGAAATCAATCCACGCAACTTTATCTTTCGCTCACGGGAGTTCGAGCAGATGGAAATTGAGTACTTCTGTCGGGCTGAAGACGGGCTAGCTCTGACCGACTACTGGCTAGAAGAGCGTCTCAAATTTTATGAGGACATCGGCATCCCTCGCTCAAAAATTACAATTAACGACATTCCCGACGGCGAGAGGGCCTTCTACTCGGAGAAGACCTACGATCTCGAATATGAATTCCCCTTTGGCCTGAGCGAATTAGAAGGGGTAGCCTACCGGACTAACTATGACCTCTCGGCCCACCTCAAGCACAGCGGGAAGCCCCTCGAGTATTTCGATGCCGAGAAAAAAGAAAAATTTGTTCCCCACGTCGTCGAGCCCAGTGCCGGGGTCGATCG
>CAXMPH010000060.1:0-6918 GCA_964195055.1 uncultured Chthoniobacterales bacterium
AGTAGTAGTCGATCTCCTGGTCTGACATGCCACGGTGGTCGGCTACAACCGTTCCTTGCATCACGTCATCAACGGACTTCTTGACGTTCGTAGGCGTGATGCCGTGTTTCTCGTTGTACTCCATTTGTCGGCGCCGACGGTAATCGGTGATCTCAAAGAGGGCGCGGATACTCCGGGTCACCTTGTCGGCAAAGAGTACCACTTCGCCGTCGACATGACGGGCGGCCCGTCCGGCTGTTTGGATGAGCGAGGTCTGGCTGCGCAGGTAGCCCTCCTTGTCCGCATCGAGGATGCAGACAAGGCTGACCTCGGGAAGGTCGAGCCCTTCCCGAAGGAGATTGATCCCAACGAGAATATCAAACTCGCCGGTACGGAGAGCTCGGAGAATTTCCACCCGCTCGATCGTATCAATGTCGCTGTGGAGGTAGCGGACTTTGAGTCCGATATCGCGGAGGTAGTCGGAGAGGTCTTCCGCCGTACGTTTGGTCAGGGTGGTAACGAGAACTCGCTGGTTTTTTTCAATCCGCTGCCGACAGAGTTCAATGGTCGTATCGATCTGCCCTTTGAGGGGGTGCATCGTGATTTGGGGATCGAGCAACCCGGTGGGGCGGATGATTTGCTCGGCCACAAGGGGAGCACCGGGGGTGGCAGTGTCAAAATTGTTACGGGCCCGATCCAGCAGGTTGGAGGACTCTTCCAGGGAAAGGCGCTTGTCGGGAGCGACCGCGGGCAAAAACGTCAAATTTCCAACATGGCTATTGCGGATTTCAAAATCTCCCGGAGTGGCACTCATGTGGAGTAGCTGGTTGCTCATGCTCATGAACTCTGGGAAGTTGAGCGGTCGGTTGTCCATGGCACTGGGGAGACGAAAACCGTAGTCGACCAGGACCGATTTGCGTGAGCGGTCGCCGGCATACATGCCGCCGATTTGGGGGATGGAGGCGTGCGATTCGTCGATAACGCAGAGATAGTCTTTGGGAAAAAAGTCGAGGAGGGTGTAAGGGCGTGAATTGGGCGGGCGTCCGCTGAGGTGGCGTGAGTAGTTCTCGATTCCAGTGCAGAAGCCCATTTCCTCCATCATTTCGAGGTCGAACTCGGTGCGCATCTTGAGGCGTTGGGATTCAAGTAACTTTCCCTGAGATTCCAATTGGGCCAGCCGTTCGTCGAGTTCGGTGCGGATGGTGCCCAGCGCGCGACGGAGCTTGTCCTGTGGGGTGACAAACTGCTTCGCCGGAAAAATGGTCAGCTCATTCACCGTCTCAGTCACATTGCCGGTTAGTGGATCGAAAAGACTGATGCGGTCGATGGTGTCGCCGAAAAATTCCACCCGAACAGCCAACTCATCCATGTTGGCCGGATGGACCTCGACGACATCTCCGCGAACCCGGAATTTTCCACGCTCAAAGGAGATGTCATTGCGCTGGTAAAGCAGTTCAACCAAGCGCCCGAGGAAAGCCTCACGGGAAAGATCCTCTCCGTTTTTCAGGGGAAGGAGCATTTTTTTGTAATCTTCTGGGGAACCCAGTCCGTAAATGCAGGAAACGCTGGCCACCACGAGGACATCGCGACGGGTCAATAGAGAGCTGGTGGCGGAAAGGCGGAGACGCTCAATCTCTTCGTTGATCGAGGAGTCCTTCTCGATGTAGGTGTCGGTGCGTGGGATGTAGGCTTCCGGCTGGTAGTAGTCGAAGTAGCTAACGAAATATTCGACGGCGTTGTCGGGAAAGAATTGTTTGAACTCGGAGTAAAGCTGGGCCGCAAGTGTCTTGTTATGGGAGATAATCAAGGTGGGGCGGTCGAGGTTTTGGATTATGTTAGCCGCGGTGAAAGTTTTTCCTGAACCGGTAACCCCGAGGAGGGTCTGGTGGCGGTTACCCGCCGCAATCGAGCGGGTCAGTTTTTCGATGGCTGGGCCTTGGTCGCCGCAGGGACTGTGACTGGAGCTAAGATGAAATGGCATCGCGTAAGAAAATTAGCTTAGGCATAGCGAGCCACTGGGGCCAGCGGGAGAATGGAAGTCGTACACAGGAAGGAGAGGTTGATTGTCGGGTTCAGAGGCTCGTTGCTGTGGCTCCAGTCCTCCAGCTAAGAAAACAATTTTCACGGGAAGGCCGCCAGAGTTCGGGGGGCAGGGTCTGCTGGTAGATTTTGCTTGTCTCAAGAAAGGGCGGAGGCAGACCCGCTCAACCCTAGGATCAAGGGGAAATGTCATTATTTCCGCCATGCACGGAGGCAACGTACTGACGAACAGCTCCGGAGAGCGAGCTGGCCAGATCGGCTCGGGGAATAACGAACTTGGGACGGAACCAAGGGAAAAGACCGACGAGATCGTGCAAAACAAGAATTTGCCCATCACAACCTTCTCCGCTGCCGATACCAATGGAAGGGATCTCAAGAGCATGGGAAATCTCCGCCGCCAGTCCGGGAATAACAATCTCAAGGACAACGGCAAAGGCCCCAGCATCCTGCACTGCCTTGGCATCTCGGCGCAGGGTGGCTGCCTCCTCGGAAGTGCGTCCCTTGATTTTGTAGCCTCCCTCCTCCTCGATGTGTTGCGGGAGCATACCGAGGTGGGCCAAGACGGGGATGCCGGCCTTAGTGAGAGCTCGAATCTGGGGGATAACCGCCTCTCCTCCCTCGAGTTTAACCCCGGAGGCGCCGGCTCTGAGGGCGCGCTGGGCGCTGGCGATAGCTTGCTCGGGCGTGTCGTAGGTATGGATGGGGAGATCGGTGATGACTAGAGCCCTCTTCACCCCTCGAGCTACCGCACCGGTGTGACGAATCATGTCGTCCAAGGTCACCTTGGTTGTGTCGGGATAGCCGAGCACGACCATGCCCAAGGAGTCACCTACCAGGATCAGGTCGACGCCCTCTTCATCGACCAAGCGTGCCGTCGGGTAATCGTAAGCGGTGAGGGCAGCCACCTGTTGGCCATCCTGCTTGAGTTGCCGGAATCGGCTAACTGGTTCGTCCATCATAAAGATTGCTAAACTTCGCCTCTCTCAAGTTGGGTCGCAAGCTTGGTCGCCTCACCATCCCTCGTTTAATGGCAGGACCGAAGGTTCTTTGGGCAAGGTTTGGAGAATCTGGGTTATCGTCTTTGTCTGTCCGGGAAGGATGAGTTCGGGGTGGATGTCGGCCAGCGGTTGGAGGACGAATCGGCGGATGGTCATTCTTGGGTGGGGAAGGATGAGGGAGGGGGTGTCTACTTGCGTGTTGCCAGCATAAAGGATATCGAGGTCGAGCGGTCGTGGGGTGTTTTGTTCTCGCTGGACCGGACGCCCGAGATTGCGCTCGAAGACGGCGAGACGGTCCAAGAGATCCTTCGGCTTGAGCTTGGCTTCGATCTCAATTACGGCATTGAGAAAAGAGGGTGAGTCCGGAGGACAGTCTACCGGAGTGGTCTCGTAGATGGAGGAACTTTTCGGAGGATAGGACCCCTCCTGAAGGGAAAAGAGGAAAGTGCGTCCGGCCCGTAGGGAGAGTAAGCGGTCGCCGAGGTTGGATCCGAGGGATACGCCGATGAGCACCCTGGTATCCTGACCATTGGAAAAGGTTAGGCCAAGCGGCATCGGCGGATTTGCGGCGCGGGGTGGCTCGTGCTAGTTGATTTGTGTGCAATTTCGCTTTTCTGTTTTATTTGCTCTCCTTGCGGCGGCCTCGGTGGCGGCGCAGGACACCGAGGATGTCTCGCCTTATCGTGAGATGAAGACGCTGGCGAGGGCCATAGAACTGGTAAGGCAGGAGTATGTGGACGGGGATGCTACGGGCTATGAAGAGCTGACCTACAATGCCTTGCGGGGGATGTTGGCCGAGCTTGATCCGCACAGCGACTTTATGGATCCGAAGGCTTTTAAAAGCATGCAGGAGGACACGAAAAGTGAGTTTGGCGGTCTGGGGGTTGTGGTCGGGATGAAGAATGATCTGTTGACCATCATCGCTCCCATGGAAGGGGCTCCGGGCTTCCGAGCCGGACTGCTCCCAGATGATGTGTTGCTCGAGGTGGAGGGGCAGTCGGTTGAACAAATGAATCTGGGTGAGGTGGTGGATAAATTGCGGGGGGAAGCCGGTACGTCAGTGCGGCTTACGGTGGCGCGTCTTGGATTGACTGAACCTCTCAAGTTTGTCGTCGAGCGAGAGGTGATCAGGATTCCGAGCGTCCGCGGGACACGAATTTTGGAACCGAATAAGGGTACCAAGATTGGCTACTTGCGTATCACCCAGTTCAGTGAGCCTACCGGTGGGGAATTTGCCAAGGCCCTGGCTGATCTCGAAGGACAGGATATGGATGGGCTAGTTCTAGACTTGAGGTTTAATCCGGGTGGATTGCTGGGCAGCGCCGTTGAAGTGGCCGGTGAGTTTTTGCCGCCAGGGGCCTTGGTGGCCTACACCGAGGGACGCTCCTCTCTCTCGCGGCGGCGTTACTTAGTGCCTCAGGGTGGGGGTCCAGTCCGTACCTATCCGGTTGTCGTTTTGGTCAATGGTTCCAGCGCTAGTGGAGCAGAGATTGTTGCGGGAGCATTGAAAGATACCGGTCGGGCCTTGGTCGTGGGAGAGACAACCTTCGGCAAAGGCTCGGTTCAAAGCGTAGTCTCCCTCCCCGATGGTTCCGCGGTTCGCCTGACCACCGCAAAATATTTTACCCCGGGGAGACAGCCTATTCATGAAAAGGGGGTGGAACCCCATGTCAGAGCCCCTATGACCAGCTTGGAGAAACGGCGCCTGCTTGCACAACGGCGCCGAGAGGATTTACCTCAAGGGGGAACTCCGGGGGTGGAATTTGAGATGGTCGAAGATGTCCCCTTACAACGTGCCGTGGACGCGCTTCGCGGGGTCCTGCTTCATCCTCAAGGAGGGGCGGAAAAACCGTCTGATCAAAGTTGAATCCACCCGTCCTTTTAGCCCTAGAAACTTCCTGCGACGAGACTGCCGCGGCCGTCTTGGTCGGACTCTCCGATTTGCGGGGGAGCGTGGTTGCTTCGCAGGCAGCCTTGCATGCGGTCTACGGCGGAGTGGTGCCGGAAGTCGCTTCGCGCAATCATCTGGCCCATGTGGGTGGAGTGGTCGAAGAGGCGCTGGCGCAGGCTGGAATCGGCCTGTCCGAAATCGACGTTTTTGCCGCAACCACTGGGCCAGGTTTGGCCAGTGCCCTAATGGTCGGAGCCTCGGCAGCCAAAGGTTTTGCCCTAGCTCTCAATCGGCCATTCCTCGCAGCCAATCATATCGAGGGGCACCTTCTCTCACCTTTTTTTGGACTTAAGGAAATCCCAGAGTCGGTCGGACTGGTTGTTAGTGGTGGCCATACCTTGCTTATCGATATTGCGGGTGCTGGTCGGTACCGATTGCTCGGCCGTACCCTAGACGATGCCGCCGGTGAGGCTTTTGACAAAGTAGCCAAGTTGCTTGGCCTCGGTTACCCGGGAGGCCCTGAGATCGAGCGGGAGGGTCGGGAGGGTCAGGGCTCGAGATTCAAGCTGCCTCGTGGGATGAAGGGCTCGGGTGACTTCAATTTTAGTTTCAGTGGCCTAAAAACAGCGGTTCGCTATCTCTTGCCTAAGACTTCGGCGGTGGATCGCCCTGACCTGTGTGCCAGCTTTGAGGAGGCGGTTGTCGAGGTGCTAGTGGATAAGGCGGTAGGGGCAGCTGGCGCTTGTGGTCGTAAGCTCATCGCGGTCAGCGGGGGAGTCGGGGTGAATGCGCGCTTGCGCCAGAGGCTGGCCGCAGAAGCTAAGGCGGCAGGCCTCGAGGTGCTCTTCGCTGAGACTTCTATGTGCACTGATAATGCCGCTATGGTGGCCTATGCGGCAGCTCAGCGGTGGCGAAAGGGAACTTCTTCAGCTCTCGATGTGGATATTTCTCCCTCTTTAAAAGACGATTTTTTTACTCTTTCCTGAATATTGGCGTGGAAAATGCTTGCCCTAATTCGGTGGGGCGGGCGTTCTAAAAAGGAATGTCGGCTATGCAACAGACTGCCCAGATGGGGCAGCAGCAAGTGTTGTCTCCCCAAATGCGCCAGAGTTTGGAGATTCTCCAGGCTACCGCACTGGAGTTGCAGCAGATGGTTCGGCAGGAGCTCGAGATCAACCCAGTGCTGGAGGAGGAAGCGCCCGAGGAAGAGTTCGATACTTCCGAGGAGGTCGAGGAGGTGGAGCAGGAAAGTGATGGGTTAGAGGAATTGCGGCAATTGGAGGAAGATTGGCAGACTTTTTCTACGGAAGGGTCCCACAATGGAGGACCGGAGGCTGAGGCGAGGCGCCAGCATTTTCTTGAAGGTGTCGCGGTTGGGGAATCTCTGGCCCAGCATTTGCAGATGCAGTTTGGACGGCTGGCCCTCGATCCCGTGCAGCGCCGGATTGCTGCCTTGCTCCTGGGGAATCTGGACGAAATCGGCTACCTCGCGGCTTCGCCGGAGGAAGTGGCTGATGAGGCGGGGGTGGAAACGGCTGAGGTGATCGAAATGCTTCATCTTCTACAGAAACTTGATCCGCCAGGGGTGGGGGCTCAGAACTTGGCTGAATGCCTGCAGCTCCAACTCTTAAGAATGAACAAAGGCAAAGGCATCGCGGCAAGGATTGTCGACGGGTATCTCGATATGCTTGGCCGCAAAAAATTTTCCAAGATAGCTGGGGCATTGGGAGTTGCCGTGGATGCGGTTCGGGAGGCGGGGGCGGTCATCGCCGAGCTCAATCCTAAACCTGGAGGGGCCTTTAGCGGTGAGGTGGCGCAGGTCTTAGCGCCGGATGTGATGATTGAGCGGGTGGGGGAGGGCTTTGTTGTTTCCCTAGTTCGGAACAGTGTACCGCTTTTGCGGATTAATCCCAATTACCTTAGCCAGCTTGGGCAATCGACCGATGGGGCCACCGTGCGCGCCTACTTACAAGATAAAATTCGCGGTGGAAAATTTCTGATCAAGAGTAT
>CAXMPH010000061.1:0-4079 GCA_964195055.1 uncultured Chthoniobacterales bacterium
CGCACCGCCTGGAGCAAATTGGTAGCCCGCTTACCTTCAAAGATGACGACATAGTCAACACAACCGAGGGCCGCCAAAACCTCGGCCCGATCATCTTCTGGGTTGAGGGGGCGACCTTCGCCCTTGAGACCTCGAACCGAGTCATCATTATTGAGGCCCACCGCTAGGGCATGACCCAGCTGACGGGCCTGTTGCAGATAGCGCACATGGCCCGCATGAAGAAGGTCAAAACATCCATTGGTGAAGACCAGCTGGCGGCCAGAATTTTCCATCTCATCGCGTACCTGCGAAAGTTCTTCCATGCTAACGATTCGTCCTTGATGCATCCTTGAAAAATCGCATCCGAACTGAGATTGCGCAATACTGGGAGCGCAGCTTAAGCTCTAATTATGCGCATCGCGCGGGTCGCCGATCACGAGGGAACCATCCATTACGCCAGCCCGACGGATGATCCCTCTGTTTTCCATCAACTGCGGGGCACCTGGGAAGCTGGCTTCACTGAGACGGGGAAAAACCTCCATTCCTCGCGCCTCCTCGCTCCTCTCCAGCCGTCCGCCATTCTGGCTATCGGCCTGAACTACCGCGATCACGCCAAAGAAACGGGGGCTCCCATTCCGGAATATCCCGTGCTTTTTATGAAGAACATTCGCTCGGTCATCGGCCCCGGCGAAACAATTCGGTTGCCTCGGCAACTCCGCAGCGATGAGGTCGATTGCGAAGCGGAACTGGCGGTAGTGCTGGCTCGAGATTGCCGCAATGCCACTCGAAAGAACGCCATGAATTTTGTCGCCGGCTTCACCTGCGCCAACGATGTCAGCGCCCGCGACTGGCAACTCCGACGCTCAGGCAGACAATGGTGTCGGGCCAAATCCTTCGACACTTTTTGCCCCATCGGACCATGGGTCATTCCTGCCGAGGAGTTCCCCCTCCCCCTTGAGCTAGATATCGACTCACGCATCAACGGAAATATTCTGCAAAAAAGTAACACCCAGCAGATGATTTTCGATGTGCCAGCCATCATCGAATTCCTCAGTGCCGACACCACCCTCCCTGGCGGAAGCCTCATCCTCACCGGTACACCACCCGGCGTCGGCATGGCCCAAAAACCTCCTCGTTGGCTAGAATCAGGCGACACCGTTAGCGTGGCAATTTCCCGCATCGGAGTCTTGGAAAATCCGGTGGAGGAGGGCGAATGAGCAGCCGAGCGAAGATGCCGCCGCCCCAGACATCCCCGGTTTCCCAGACGGCACCTTCGTGCCCCGTTTCAGGGCTGGTAAGTTTGCTTGAGGCAGAACCGCGACTGGAAGCTATCGCCTTCAACCCCTCCAGCCAGCGCCTCTCCATCGCCACCCTTGGTGGTGATATCGATGGACGCCTCGCCCGCCGGGTCACCGAGGCCATGCTGACCACTTATAAGCCCTGCCCACAGCACACCCCTAAGGGTTGCCATATTTGCAGGGTGAGGCCGGAGATAAGTCCCGGCCATGCCCGCATTCTTATCTCTGAAAAGCTCGGCACCACTCTCCTGCGCAAGGCCACCTGCGTCACCGCGATTTCACTTTGGCAATGGGTCAAGCTGGTTTGGCCATCCTACGCTCCCCGCCAAAAAGGAACCCTGGAAGAGCACAGCGAAACAGAGTGGAAACCGATGGCGGGTCTGGCGGCCGGCTGCGCTGTCTTTGGCCTAGGAGGGTGGGCCCTCGACATGGCCCAAGCCCCATCCTGGATCCCACTTGCGGCCTACCTTCTGGCCTACCTCTGCGGGTGCTGGGATGCCGCGGGTGATGCCTGGAGCCGACTCAAGCGCGGGCAACTCGATATCCATTTTCTGATGCTCTCCGTCGCGGCTGGCGCCGCCATTATTGGGGCATGGCGCGAGGGAGCCTTGCTGCTTTTTCTCTTCTCCTCCTCGGGAGCGATGGAGCACTACGCCATGGGAAGAACTCGCCGCGAGATTAGCTCTCTCCTCAGCGGCGCCCCCAAAACTGCCCTCGTCATCGAGGGAAACAAGGAGAGTGAAATCCCCATCGAAGCCCTCCGCCCCGGAATGATTGTGCGGGTCACCGCCGGGGGGCAGATCCCTGTGGACATGACCATTTTGCGAGGGCAATCAGAGTGCGACGAGTCCAACCTTACCGGAGAATCAATTCCGGTGCCTAAAACTCCAGGCGATACCGCCTTGGCTGGAACAATCAATGTTGGGGGAATATTGGAAGGCCCCGTACTACGTCCTGCCAGTGAAAGTTCGCTCCAGCACATCATCCGGCTCATCCGCGAGGCCCAAGGTTTGCGGGCACCGTCCCAGAATTTCACGGACCGCTTTGGCACGACTTACACTTGGAGCATCCTCACCATCTGTTTGGTTATGTTCTTTGTCTGGTGGCTCGGCCTTGGCCTGCCTCCCTTCGAAGGAACGCCGGAGACGCGCAGCGCCTTCTATCGGGCGATGACCCTACTGGTGGTGGCTTCACCATGTGCCCTTGTTCTTTCGGTCCCGTCCGGCATCCTCTCCGCCATTGCCGCAGGAGCACGGCGAGGAATCCTTTTTCGCGGTGGCGCACCGATCGAGAATCTCGCCCTGGTCAATGTGGTAGCCCTCGACAAGACCGGCACCCTCACCTCCGGCCAACTCACCCTGACTAGCCTCGAAATGGTTGGTGGTTCGGAGAAGGAATTACTGACGATCTCCTACGCTCTCGCCCGCCACTCTTCCCATCCTTTGTCTCGTGCCATTTGCCGTCTCGCTCTGGAACAAGGCGCCACCGATCGTGAAACCAAGGAGCACGAGACTCTGCCCGGACGGGGAGTACGAGCAAAGATCGAAGGACACAATTGCGCTTTGGGGAGTCGTGCCTTTGTCGCCACCGAGACGGGACTAACCCTACCTGATTCGCCCGAAGCAGGCGATGCCGCCGAAGTCTGGGTAGCCGGCGATGGCGCCGTCGGATGCTTGCGTTTCCGCGATGAAATACGCCCTCAGAGCAAGGGATTACTCGATCAACTTCATCAGCGCGGCATCCGCACCATCATGCTAACCGGTGATCGGGAAGGACCGTCCACTGCCATGGGGCAGGCTGCTGGGGTCGGAAAAATTCAGTCTGGCCTCCTGCCAGAGGAGAAAGTCCGAGCCATCGAAGAACTCAAGGAAGGCGGAAAATACCGAGTCGCCATGGTGGGCGACGGGGTCAACGACGCCCCCTGTCTCGCCGCGGCGGACATCGGTGTGGCTATGGGTGCCCGTGGATCCGATGCCGCCCTCGAGCAAGCCGAGGTTATTCTGATGAACGATCGACTGGAAAATTTCGTGATGGCTCTCGACCTGAGCAGAAATGCACGACGAGTTATCCATCAGAATATCTTTATCGCTCTCGGAACGGTCGGGATCATGGTGGTGGCGACCTTCCTCTATCCCCTACCTCTTGCCTTAGGGGTAGCCGCTCACGAAGGCAGTACGGTTGTCGTTGTTTTAAATAGTCTCCGCCTTCTCCTTGTCCGGCGGTGCCGAGCTCGGTCGGCCCCTTAGAAAAAAGACCTTAGACTAGATATGACAATCTCTGGTCCGGTTGCTAGTCTGCTTTGACATGTCTTGGCGGATCGTCGTGCACCATACCTTGAAAAGCTTCCTGCAACTTCTGCAGGTGACCCTTTTCATTGTTATTCCCAGCGTTTTCCTCTGGTTGCAATTCGTCGGCTTACCCCAAGCTTTCCACCCTCCCATCACCAAGGCGGCAAAACAACAGGGGCTAGAGCTCGAGTTTGGTAGCATGCGCCTCGACTTACTTGAAGGACTAGTCCTCGACAAGGTTCAGCTAAGAGTAAAACAGCTGCCGGATAACAACAAAATCGGGATAGACCGGATGGCCCTCTCCCTCAACTGGCGACAGCTTTTGCGCGGACGCGTTGAACTAAACTCACTCGATTTGCGTGGCGCCCAGCTCTATCTACCCATCGCCTCGAGCGAGGGAGTGTCTCGCACCTTGAACCTGAGTCGAGCCCGGGCCCGCCTCATCTTAACCGATGGAGCCATCAGTATTCCCTTGGCCCACTTCAATGTGCAGGGCATTGAAGTCATCGCCACC
>CAXMPH010000061.1:4089-6658 GCA_964195055.1 uncultured Chthoniobacterales bacterium
TGTCTGATGAGGGAAAGCCACCTCTCACCCAAATATCTATACCCAAGGAGGTTTCACGTGTTCTGGAAGTTCTCGAGACGATTAAGTTCGAATCCTCGACACCAACCCTCGAGATAGATTTTACGGCCCGCTCAGGGGATGACTCGGCTTTCAACCTCCGCCGACTGCAATTTACCGCCGAGAAAGCTTCCTATGACGAAATCGGCCTGCAGGACATCCGGCTTGATGCTCAATATGCTGGGAGCACGCTCAAGGTTAAGCGCCTCTCTGCCCGCGATACCATGGGTGGAATCCTCGATCTTTCCGGCCAATGGAATCTCCAGACGGGCAGAGCCCAAGCTGACGCCAGCTCGACCCTCACCCCCCTGCCATGGCTCGCCGAGCTTAACCAAGCAACTTCATGGCCCACTTTGACTTTTGCTGCGCCACCTCAGGTAAAAGCTTCACTTAAAATCGAGTCAGGACAGCCCCCTCGGATTCAAGTGATGGGTACGGCAACCTCCTCAGCCTTCACCTTAAAGGGAATTGAGTTCGAGGGATTCAGCGGGAACTTTGCCTGGCGCAACGGCGACTTCTACGCCAATGACGTCGTCCTTAATCTGCCCACGGGCAATCTGCGGGCCGATATCATGCTCCGACCCGACGATGTCCGCCTCCGTGTCTCCTGCCATGCCGACCCGACCCCGTTGGTCAATCTCCTGGAAGCGAAGGCGCAGGCAGGCCTAGCCAAGATGGAGCTTGTCTTTATTGACCCTCCCGAAATTCAGTTCGAAGCCCGAGGAACTAAGTTGGACCCCGATCACATGACAGCCCAAGGAAAACTGCGCCTAGGCAAGACCTCGATTCATAATTCATCGATGGAAGGGGCCACGGCAGACCTGACCTTCAAAGACCTCGCCCTCACTCTTTCCCATATTGAAGCGGAACGTCCTGAGGGCACAGCCCGCGGAGCATTTACCTACGATTTTGGACGCAAACAGGTTCTGCTTACCGATATCAGCAGCGGCATGAATCCCTTCAATGTACTCCAGTGGGCGGATCCCAATGTGGCGAAAGAGGTCAAAGCCTACCGATTCAAAGCCCCACCGAGAGTCACCGTGAATGGGGTCATTGTCCTAAAAAATCCCACACTCAACCGGGTCAGAGCGGACTTTATTGCCTCGGAAGGTCTGGATTACGACCTCCTCGAGAAAACCCTTAGCTTTGGTCGGACTAGCGGCTCGCTCCAATTCACCGGTCGCCAGATAGCCGTCGATGTGCCAAAAGCCAATCTTTACGGTGGCCAAGTCAACCTCCCCGCCCAGATCACGACTGGGCAGGCGAAGGCTCGGCAAGAAATTACCGTGGGATTAGAGGCGGTCAACTTCGAGACACTGACTCGGCTCTATTTCGACTACGAGCATTCTCAGGGACTGGTCAGCGGGCGTTATGATTTCAACTTTATCGGAGGCCAACCAGACAAGATGCGCGGGCAGGGAAATATGCGCGTCGAGGATGGTAATGTCTTTGCTATCCCCCTCCTCGGCCCTCTCACCACGGTATTGAATTCCATTATTCCTGGAGCTGGCTATCAGACGGCCCGCGAAGCTACCTGCGACTTCCGGGTATTCGATGGCGAGATCCGTACGGACAACCTTGACGTTATCGGGCAGGGCTTCGGCATGATCGGCGCCGGTTCACTCTACTTTCTCCGAGATGCCATGGACTTCTCCGTTAGAATCAACGCCCAAGGCGTTCCCGGTCTGATTCTTTATCCCGTTAGCAAACTCTTCGAATACGTCTCGGACGGGAAACTCTCTCAGCCTGAGTGGCGACCCAAGGTGCTTCCCAAAAACCCCGGAAGGCAAGGAAGCAGATAATCGGCCACTACGGCGAGACTAGCCAAGAAAACTCCAGCCTAGCGAAGGAGCAAGACAGAGCGCGCACGTTTGATCGCGCGGGTAATTCGCCGATGCAAGTGGGCCGGCACTCCAGTGAGGCGACGCGGCATAATTTTGCCGCTTTCGGTGACAAAACGCTTGAGCAGTTCTGGATTCTTGTAGTCGATGGCCTCGACGGAAATATCAATGCGGCGACGCGGCATTGATCGATTGGCCCGACGGAGGGCAGCGCGACGTTTGGGTGTCTTCGGTAGCATGGTGTTCTATTTGGTTTCGCGGTGCAATGTGTGACGGCGGAGATTGGGATTGTATTTCTTTTTCTCCAAGCGGTTTGGCGTGCGCGGACTTTTACGGTTGCGCGTACTCATGTAACGCGAAACCGGTTTACCCTCAGCTGCGGCTTCGGTGCACTCAAGTGTAATAATTTCCTGCGGCATAATAATTAGTCCTTACTGTCGGTGGATGGCTCGTCGTCACTGTCGTCGGAGGAGTCATCGTCGGTGGTGTCAAAAAGCCGTCCGATCGGTGGGCGGAGACGGCTAAAACGGTTGCTTTTCTCAATCTGAGTCTGACATTCCACCGTAAAGCGAGCAAAAGGTCGAGCCTCAAGGCGGGCCTTGGGAATCGACTTGTTACTCATCTCGCAGATGCCGTAGGTCCCCTTGCTCAGACGTTTAAGCGCCTCGTCG
>CAXMPH010000061.1:6668-6913 GCA_964195055.1 uncultured Chthoniobacterales bacterium
GCAGAGCATCCTGCTCCTGCGAGAGAAGATTGAGGGCAAATTCACGATCGTAGGCATCACTCCCCGCATCGGCTTGATGCAGGCCGTGGGCAGAGGCTTCGTGGGCATCATTACCGGAGCGAAGATTTTCCCGTGCCATTCCCGTCATGGTATCGAGCAAGGTATCTTTTAAGGCAAGAAGGCGTCCCTCTTGCTGTTTTTGCCAAGGATTGAGAACGGCTCCTTTGTTAACGGGCTGACCAAAA
>CAXMPH010000062.1:0-6913 GCA_964195055.1 uncultured Chthoniobacterales bacterium
CGGGTGTAGCCGGCGTCGCGGACTTTTTCCGCTGCCTGGTAAAGGGCTGTGGCAGAGGAGGCCTCGGCCGCCATCCCGAAAAGTTTGGCCTTGGGGTTACCGGCTTTTTCCATCAGTGACTCCCTCCTTGGGTTGGCTCGGATGCGATCGAGCTGTGAGCGTCGTGGTCGTAATGGGGATCGGCCTCGGGCAGCACCGCTTTCACTTCAAAGATGCAGATCATGGGCAACCAGCGGATAAAGAGGAGGAAGAGGGTGAGAAAAATTCCAAAAGTGCCCACGAAGGTCCAGATATCCACCCACGTTGGATAAAACATCCCCCAACTGGAGGGGAGGAAGTCACGGTGCAGGGATGTGACGATAATGACAAAGCGCTCAAACCACATACCAGCGTTCACAAACATACATACGACAAAAACCCAGAGAACGTGACGGCGGAAGAAACGGAACCAGAATAGTTGGGGAGAAACCACGTTGCAGAAGAGCATGGACCAGTAGGCCCACCAATAAGGGCCGGTGGCTCGATTGATGAAGGCGTATTGCTCGTAGAGGTTACCGCCGTACCAAGCGATAAAGAATTCCATGGCGTAGGCGTAGCCAACAATTGACCCGGTCAAGAGAATGATTTTGCACATCTTGTCGACATGATCATCGGTGATGAGATCGTGAAGACTGAAAATGGCCCGAGCTGGGAGCATAATGGTCAGGACCATGGCAAACCCGCCAAAGATGGCACCGGCAACGAAGTAAGGAGGAAAGATGGTGGTGTGCCATCCCGGGATAACCGAGGTGGCAAAATCGAAGGAGACGACCGAGTGCACCGAAAGAACCAAGGGGGTGCTCAGGCCGGCCAGAATTAGGTAAGCCATCTCAAAGTGCTTCCACTGGCGGTTGCCGCCGCGCCAGCCGAGTGCCGCAATACCATAAAAGAATTTTCGCATCTTGTTTTGGGCTCGGTCACGCAAGGTGGCGAGGTCGGGCACCAGACCGGTGTACCAAAAGAGGATGGAGACTGTGAAATAGGTCGAAACCGCAAAAACATCCCAGAGCAAGGGACTTCTAAAGTTTTGCCAGATAGCGTTCGAGTTTGGCACCGGGGCGAGAAACCACACCATCCAGATGCGGCCAACATGGACCGCTGGAAAAATACCGGCGCAGACCACCGCAAAAAGCGTCATGGCCTCAGCGGCTCTGTTGATGGAGGTGCGCCACTTCTGCCGCGTCAGGAACAAGATGGCCGAGATAAGGGTTCCGGCATGACCAATCCCGATCCAAAAAACAAAGTTAGTGATATCCCAGGCCCAACCAACCGGATGGTTGAGACCCCAGACGCCGATACCAGTGGAAATGAGGTAGGCGATGCACATGACGCTGACACCAGCGAGCGAGGCACTAAGGGTGAAAGCGATCCACCACCACTTAGGTGCACTTCTTTCGGTGCAAGAAGCCACATGGTCGGTGATCCACGCCATCGAACGATCGTTCCTGACCAGGGGTGGTCGGGTTAGGCGCTCCGCCGCGGCTTCCGGACTCTGCATGACAGCGTCGGCCATAATCAGGATTGGTGCGCCTCTGTCGCATACCCGGCCCCGTGGTCGTCGTGGCTACTCTCGTGGCCGTGACCGTTGGCCCAACCGACTTGGTCCGCCCCAGGCATGGCCATATTCGGATTCTTAATCCGCGCTAAATAGGAAGTGCGTGGGCTGACATTGAGATACTTCAGCATGGTGTAATTGCGCGGCTCTTTCTTGAGTTGGGCCACCCGGCTTTTTGGGTCATTGATGTTACCGAAGACAATTGAATCGGCCGGACAAGCTTGCTGGCAGGCGCTTTTCACCTCAGGGAAGGGCACTTTCGACTTGTCCGATGGACCGGCTTGAACTGCTTGGGTGATCCGAGCCTCTTCGATCCGCTGGATACAGTAGGTGCACTTTTCCATGACGCCACGCATCCGAACGGTGACGTTGGGATTTTTTGACATCTGCAGGCTATCGGCCATGCCTTTTTTCGCCAGCGGTCCAAGGTAGAGCTGGTCGAGCGGGCGCTGATTGTAATCGAAGAAATTAAAACGGCGGACTTTCCAAGGACAGTTGTTCGCGCAATACCGCGTACCAATGCAGCGGTTGTAGACCATGAGGTTGAGTCCATCGTCGCTGTGTACCGTGGCATTGACCGGGCAAACCGTTTCGCAAGGTGCATTCTCACACTGCTGACACATGATGGCTTGGGCCAGCATCTCCGGTTCGTCTTCCTCGCCGGCAAAATACCGATCCATCCGGATCCAAGCCATATTACGACCACGACCGACCTGATCTTTTCCGACAATCGGAATATTGTTCTCCGACTGACAGGCAACCACGCAGGCATTGCAGCCCATGCAGGTATTGAGATCGACGGTCATACCCCACTGCTCTGGGGAGGTGAGCTTAGGATGGGTGAAGAGGGAAATATTCGGGGGAATGTGTCCGTCCATCCCCATCGTTTGGGCAAAGGTAGGATTTTCGGCATAGCGCTCCTTCGTCCCCTCGCGCACGAGGTCGCGACCCTCCATGCTCTGATGCGTTTGGGTCTCAGCAAATTTGTACTTCGCCCCGGTGCGCTTGAGGGTGGCATTGGAGGCAAAAGTCATCCCCTGGGTGGTGCGCAGCGGATAGGCATCAAATCCCACCTGCTCCGAAACATGCGTGATATCGTTTCGGCCATAGCCAAGGGCGATACTAATGGCCTTGTTGGCGTGACCGGGGGCAATGAGGATGGCTGCTTCAATCGACCGTGCTCCGGCCGAAATTTTAACCATCTCGCCGGTGGCTAAACCAAATTCTTTGGCCGTCATCGGGCTAATTAATGCCGCATTATCCCAAGTAATTTTGGTCGCAAAGTCCGGCGTCTCTTGCAGCCATCCATTGTTAGCGTAACGGCCGTCGTCGATGGTGCTACTTGGAGTAAAAGCGATATCAATTCCCTCACCGGAAACGGTTTGGTACTGGGCAGCCAAGGCGACGGCGGCTCTTTCATTGAATCTCAAGGCTGTCTCCGGCCAGGCCGTGTTGGTTAGAAATCCTTGGCGCAAGAATTCGGTCCACTGTGCCTCAAGGTCACCTCCACGGACCGTCTGAGAGAAGGTCTCCCGCACCAGTTGCGGTCCAATGGGCTGCTCATTTCCGGCCAGACGATTCAAAACCTCTAATTCGGTTACCCCGTCCCAGAGCGGAAGAATCATCGGCTGGATGGCGCAGAGAGTACCATCGGCACTGCGTCCATCACCCCAACTTTCGAGATAGTGGGCTTGAGGAACATGCCAACCGCAGGCCTTGGAGGTTTCGTCTTCGTAGGTGCCGAGGCGGAGCGAATTGGATACGCCACCGAGGAGCTCTCCAAAACGCAAATCGGCAGGAGCGTTGTAAACAGGATTGCCCCCAAGAATGAAGAGATTGTGGACACGGCCGGCCTGCATCGCGGAAGCAAGTTCGGTCAGAGGGGCCACCAAAGGACGAGCAACCTTCAGGCCGCGTAAGGTAGTGCCATGGGCACCGAGAGCACCGTTGATAGCCAAGGCGAGCGCCTGAACTGAAGCCGGGTGCTGCTCGCCCACCACCACCAAGCTTTTTCCTTTAGAAGTAGACAAGTCCTTGGCGCACTGCGCTATCCATGATTGGTCAAGAGTCAGAGAGCCTTGAGGAAAGGCATCTACCACCGCGGAAAGAGAACGGTTGGCTGTTTCGGTGGCAACCTCTTGGCCGAGCGCACGCAAGAATGGACCGACCTCGGAAGGCTTGAGACGAAGACGATGGTCAGCCATACCCCCAGTCGAGGTGTAACGTGTCTCGGCCACGTAAAGACGGTTCATCGGCTGCCCCGGCTCGCTCACCCGCCGACGAGCCATAAAGCTACGCACCTGATCCACGCCACTGTCGGAGGCGTTGAGAAAATCACTGTCAACTGCAAGCACCTTGTCGGCCCGACTAAAGTCTGTCGTTACCGCCGTATCGGGACCGAAGCAGGCTCTCACCGCTATCTCCTGCTCATCGCAACCGAGTGGTTCGTATTCTGCCCAAAGCATTTTGGGAAATTTTTCCCGGAGCTGTCCCAAGAGACGGTCGCGGGTCGGCGAGTCTCCCCGCTCCACCAAAAAGGCCAATCCCTCGCCGCTTCCCGTGGCGGCCTCACTGGAAATCTTGTCGAGTTCAGAACCTAAGGCAGAGCTATCGACCTTAATTCCCTTTGCCTTGATCGCCCGTGAGCGGTTGGGATCGTAAAGATCGAGTAGCGAGGCCTGAGCAAAGGCGTCGGTTGCGCCATTGCTGATCGGATGAAGAGGATTTCCTTCCAATTTGGTTGGACGTCCGTCGCTCGTCGTCGCAATCAGCGGCATGACCCCCTTACGCCGTGGCATGGAGGTGGCGTAATAAAGAAATTTACCGGGAATGGTCCATTCGACACCTTGGGTGAAGGGAACAATATAGGATTCAGGCCGTCGGCAACCGGTTAGTCCAATGCCGGCGAGAGCCAGCGAACCACCCATCAATTGGAGAAAATTGCGCCGGGACAGTTCGCCACCGTGCCACTCTCCTGCCCCCTGAGGGAATTCCTGCTCAAGGGCTTGCTCGAACTCAGGGGTAGCAGACAATTCCTCTAAGCTCCGCCATAGGGTGGGCTTGGCTGGACGTTCGGGATGAGGCAAAATGCGTTTCATATCAGCGGTGGCATCCTCCGCAACCAACGGGCGGATTGACCTTCCATTCTTTCTTATATTTCGCCCCATTAGCGAGTTGGGCAGACGCCGAAGCCGGCCGCCAATTGAGGTTATAAATTTCGGAAGGCGGACGAAGGAAGTTTTGTGGGGCCCGATGACAGTCGAGGCACCACGACATACTGAGCGGCTCAGCTTGGTAAACCACATCCATCTCATTAACCTGCCCGTGGCAATTGTAGCAGCTGATACCCCGGTTCACATGCACCGCGTGGTTGAAGTAAGCGTAGTCTGGCACTTTGTGGATACGGATCCATTGCACCGGAGTGCCCGCTTCCCAACTAGCCTTGACTGCCGCCAGCTTTGGACTGAGCGCTTTGATCTGCGAGTGACAGGCCATGCAGGTCTGGGTCGATGGCACATTGGAATGACCAGCCACCTCGACATAACTATGGCAGTAGCGGCAATCCATCCCGAGTTGATCAGCATGAATGGAGTGGGAAAAAGGTACCGGTTGCTCCGGCATGTAGCCCACGTTGGTGTACTTTGGGGTGAAATAATACCAGACACCCCCGACCACCACAGATCCGAGGGATATTGCAATGACCAGCACTTTTAAAGGCAGCCAGTTCGACCAGCTTGGGAAAAAATTTGCCATCCAGTTAACTAAGAGAAATGCCGCGGGGGCGGACCGACAAAGCGTACTATTAATCTAGCTAATAGCAATACTGATTATCCTGACCCAAAAAAAAATATCCGAGCAGCCTCATTTGTCATAACTTTGATGGCATGCGCCGCATCGATCTCCTTTTACCAAGCCTGTGCACCTTGCTCCTTCCCGGGTTCTCCGCCATGGCCTTAGAGCATCCGCAACCCGAACTGCCCTCGCTCACCCTGCGAATTGGCCAATTGACCGTGAAAGCGGAGGTGGCGGACGAGCCAGATGAGAAAAGCATCGGACTGATGGGCCGAGAGAAACTAGCCGACGGAGAAGGTATGCTTTTTGTCTTTCACCAGGCCCAGCCGATGAATTTCTGGATGAAAAACACCATGGTCCCCCTTTCCATCGCTTACCTCAATGCGGTAGGCGTGATCCGCGAGATTCACGATCTCGAACCTTTCAACGAAACTGGGGTCCAAAGTACCGTGCAAGATCTCTTCTACGCTCTTGAAGTTCCTCAGGGGTGGTTCCAAAAGAACAAAATTCTTCCCGGAGACCGCATCCTAGGACTCCCCACCCATGCCTCCCCCCCGATAGAGTAGCCCA
Organism: uncultured Chthoniobacterales bacterium; assembly: GCA_964195055.1. GTDB lineage: Bacteria > Verrucomicrobiota > Verrucomicrobiia > Chthoniobacterales > JACTMZ01 > JACTMZ01. Next base: position 5,957 of record CAXMPH010000062.1, read on the forward strand.
AATTGAGACTTTGCAGGCGGCGGCGAAACGCCCATAAAAAGATACCATGGCAGAAACCGCGTCCCCCCGGACTTCCCCCTCGCCCTCCCACCTACCCCTCTCACGATTCGTTATCGTAGCAATCCTAGCGATTTCTACGGTACTCAGCGGGTTAGTTATTACCTCCGAGAGTTATTGGATCGAAGAGGCACATTCTCTCATCGTTGCCACTGCTCCAGACTCTGGAGAGGCCTGGAAATACGCTCAAGCCGTTGGTGCACCCACCCTGCAAATGCCGCTCTACCAGAGCTATCTCTACCTTTGGCACAAGGTGATTGGCGGGGACGAGTGGAGCATGCGGGCTTCCAACATTCCGTGGTTCATTCTAGCACAGCTTGCTTTTCTTCTCGTCTTACGCCGCTCTCCGCGACTCGCCCTCACCGCATGTCTGCTCGCCCTTATTAGTCCGCCCCTTTGGATTTATCTCAGCGAGACACGACCTTACCTGATGCAGTTTGCTGCCGGGTGCTGGTTATCCGCCGGACTGGTTCGTCTCTCCTCCGAGGATAAGACCCGATTTTCCCCTCGCTTGGTCGCCGCCTTAGCCTCCGCGGCCATTGTCCTTTTTGCTTCAAGCCTGACTGGAGTCCTCTGGGTCAGCGCTTTTGCTATGGCGTTTGCTTGGCTCATTTTCCGGCAGGATGGCTTGGAAGGAATGAATACGGCCAAGACATGGATCGTCCTCCTCCTCAGCGTTTTTTTCCTTAACACCTTTCTCATCTACTACGTCTTCACTTTGGTTGGGTTTGGCAGTGGTTACCATGGCAGCGGAGCTTCTGTTCTCAGCGTACCTTATATCCTCTACGAAATGCTCGGTTTCTCCGGGTACGGCCCCGGCCGATTGGAAATGCGCCAAAACCCCATCTCGACCGTCTTATCCAGCTATGCCACCCTCCTACCTCTAGGGCTCTGTCTTTT
>CAXMPH010000063.1:0-6873 GCA_964195055.1 uncultured Chthoniobacterales bacterium
GGTGCCTTGCTGCGGGCCCCGATCTCGAAATGAACACTGCAAGTACGGCAGAACGTGCTAATGACGCCAGGCGACTCCTGCTGGGTGGCTCCGCACTTGGGGCAGGTCACCGCCTTTTTCGCGAGGCGAGGCGGCATCGTAGCAGTGCCTTAGATAAGACCTTTTTTCGGTAAGTTAGAAGGCGGGGTGGCTCCGGTCGGGCGGGAGCTTTCTGGGCGCGGGAGGCCAGACTTATTCGGGCTGACTTCTGATTTTCCAACGAAGGTGGCGCCGTCTTCAATGATGATTCGTCCGGCGCGAAGGTCTCCGATGAGTTGGGCGGTGGCCTTGAGCTCTACCCGGTCAGCCGCATCGATATTGCCTTGAACGGAGCCGTGGATAATGACGGATTTTGATTTTACCTCACCTTGCACGTTGGCACTTTTTCCTACAGTAAGGGTAGCATTGGACTGAATTTCTCCCTCAATTTTTCCGTCGAAGACGAGGTCGTTTTGAAACTTGAGAGTTCCTTTAACTTCCACGTCACTGGAGAGATGATTTCGGTTGCCGGGGCTGATGGGTTCGCTCATAGGATTAACAAGATTGCTTAGGTTCATTGGTGCTGTTGCAGGGGTTAAGTTAGTGGGTCGCGGGGGGGTGTCAAAAGGAAATGGGAACGAATGAAAAAAGGAGGGTTCCCTCGTTCATCCTGCCAGTTCCTCGGCAGGATAGGTCCATATTTCGCTGAGGGTCGGATGATAATGGGGGATACGAGCAAATTCAGCTGCGGTGGCGTGGTAGTGGAGGGCAACCACCACTTCGTGGATCAGCTCCGAGGCATGGGGACCAACCACCGCGCCTCCAATCAGCCGGCCGGTGCCACGATCGGCCAACAACTTAACGAAGCCATCGATTTTTCCCTGCACCAGAGATTTTCCGTGGTCGCTGAAGGGGTAGGAGGCGGCGGAGACGTCTATCTTGAGTTCTTGGGCCTCGCGTTCGGTTAGCCCTACCATGGCAGCCTCGGGCTGGGTAAAGACGGCAAAGAGCCGCAGGCGGTAGTCGATCGTCTCGAGGGGCTCATTGTCCTTCTTCAGGTAACGATGGGCATTGCGCGCCGCTATCTCTCCCTGCTCGATGGCGATGTGAACGATCTCGAGTTTGCCGGTGACGTCGCCGGCACCAAAGATATGGGGAACGGCCGTTTGTTGGGTCTCGGTCGTGGACAGGGGCTGGCCAGCTGGAATGTCCAGCCCGGCAGAGGGTAGGTCGAGTCCGCTTGTCGCGGGATCCCGTCCCAAGGCGAGAAGGATTTCCTCGGCTTGGAGCGTTTCCTCGCCCCCGGAGTGAGCCACTTGGACCCATTTGCCCTCCGGTCCGCGTCCGCTTTGAAGAATCTGGCAACCGAGGATAAATTTTGTGCCGTGACCTTCCATGCCTCGCTGAATCGCGTCAGACACCTCGTAATCCATCGAACTAAGAATGTGCTGTCCTCGTTGGATGACTGTGACCTGGCAACCAAGGGCCGTGTGGTAATGTGCCATTTCAAGGGCAACCGGACCAGCGCCGAGAACGAGGAGGGACTTGGGTGGGGCGGAGTTGTTCAGTACTTGGTCGCTGGTGAGGGGGTCCGCCTCGGAGAGTCCCGGGATGTCGGGGCGCCGGATGGAAGATCCGGTGGCAACGAGCAGGGTCTGGGCAGTGATGTCTTGCTTTGTTCCATCGAGCAGGATGACCGAAAGGGAATGGGGGCCGGTGAAGCGGGCATGGCCGCGGATAAGCTTGAAGGGGCCCTCCTCAAGTTGGTTTGCCCGGTCGCTGGAAAACTCATCGATGAGGCGTTTTTTGCGTTCGATAATTTTTGCCCCATTAAACCCCGGGTTGGTCACGGTGAGTCCGAATTCGTCCGCCTCATGGATTTCCTGCAAGCGGTTGGCTGACTCAATGAGGGTCTTGCTCGGCATGCAACCGCGGAGGATGCAAAGACCCCCGAGTTTCTCGGAGCCGTCGATTACGGCGGTGCGGAGTCCCGCGGCCGCGGCGGTGCGGGCTGCGGCGTATCCAGCGCTGCCGCCCCCGAGAACAACAAAGTCGAATTCATTCATCTTCAAATTTATAGACGCGGAAGAAGGGGTTGGCGAATACGGGCTCAAGGAAGGCGGGTCTATCGGGTCCGCGATCGAGGCGGGTGATCAGCGGCCGCGGCGGAGAGGGAAGGCCGAGAAGGGTGGCTGAGGTGGGGATGACCCTCTCGGGGGCATCACTGACAACATAGAGAACGCGGCGATGACGGAGAATCTGGACGGCCGTCTGGTCGTCTTTGGCGAGGAAAAACCGAGCAGTATCGGCTGAGCCGGGAAGGCTTTGGTGGGAGGAACCTCCCACGAGGGGCTGCTCACTTTGGCGCGCTAGCGCAGGAGAAATCCACCAGGGAGCGAGGACGCCGCCGCGGGGTTGGCTCTGAAGAAAATCGGCGACTTGCCGCACTAAGACGGCTTCCACGATATTTTCGGCACGGCGTTCTTGCTCATATTCCGAGGGCAAAAGGCGGGCTTCCCACTCGGCTGCGACGGGCCAGAGGCTAAGCAAGAAGACCGGCCAGATGATCCATGGTTTGCCCAGAGGGCGGAGCATCCACGGAAGAGCCAAGGCAAAAGTCATGGCCAGCCAAGGGCTCCATCGCGCCTGCCAGCCCGTCAGAGCGATAACCATGGTGAGGAGCAAAAGTAGGATGAGGGCTAAGGGATCACGGTTTCGGAAATAATCCCAAGCGAGCAGGAAGGGAGCAGCGAGGAGAAGCCAACCGGTCCAACGGAACATGGCAACCAGTCCGGTGCTTTGTAGTTCGCCCAGAAGGGGGGCCCAGCGAGGAAAAAGTTCGAGCACGGCTGCATCAGGCCAGGGACCCCGAAATCCTTCGAGCGCCCAAGCCGACAATCCTAATCCGGCGGTGAAAAGAAGGGCGTAGCGCCAAGTGGCAGGCCAAGCGGCCCGGCCCAGGACGATGGTGCGGGCTACTTCCTGACCAATGAGCAGGATGATTGGCTCGAACCAAGAAACCGACAAAGCGAGGCCCCACGCCGTTCCGGACATCCAAGCCCACCTTTTCTTTTGGCTGCGGAGGAAGGCGAATTGGCTGGTCAAGGCTAGGGTGGTGAGGAGAACAAGCAGAGATTGGTGATCGGGCCGCCCCAGAGCAAAGGCGTGGGTCAGGGCAGGGGAAAGGCAGAAGAGCAGCAGGGTCGGCCAGCGCGGTTGCAGTTCAAGCCTCCTTGACCAGAAGACAAGGAAAAGGATGGCAAGCAACCCGAGTAGGGGAGAAATCCAAGCTCCGGCGATGTCGAGTGAAGGGGTGAGCTGGGCGAGGGCAGCAATGAGGTAGTCCAGAGGTGCGGTGGTGTGCGGATGGGTTCCTATTGGATGATTTTCGAAATCGTGCGCATCAATGATGATTCCGGGATTTTCTAAGACCATCTGAGCGCGCTGCATCCGGGCGTGGCAGTCACCGTCGGCCAGAACAACTAGGCCCTCGCCATTGACTTGGGGGATGAAGACTTGATCACGATTCCAAGACACCGCGGCAAGGAAGACGAAGAGTAGAAAAATAGCACCGGCCAGTCCACGGAGGACAGATATGGGAAATCGACTGGTAATAGCCATGCGTCACGAATTTATGACGTAAAAAGACGGCTTTATCCGTAAAAAAGGCTGGAGCAAGTGGTGTGGCGGGATAGATTTGGAGAAAGCGCCGCAGTCCGCGGAGCTCATTACTGATTGGTACGAATTCTATGGCGGAAAATGAGACGGTAGGCAAAGTGGGACAGGCGTATGACGCCGCCCAGATCGACAAACTCGAGGGACTCGAGGCGGTGCGCAAGCGGCCGGGGATGTACATCGGCTACACCGATGAACGCGGCCTCCATCATTGTGTTTACGAGGTTCTCGATAACTCCATCGACGAGCATCTCGCCGGCCATTGTACCCACATCGATGTCATCATTCACGCTGACGGCTCCTGTTCGGTTCGTGATAATGGTCGAGGCATCCCTGTCGATATTCATCCCAAGTGGAAGATTCCGGCTATTGAACTCGTTTTGACCAACCTCCACGCCGGGGGAAAGTTTGGCCAAGGCGCCTACAAATTCAGCGGGGGATTGCACGGCGTCGGAGCCAAGTGTGTCAACGCCCTCTCTGAGTGGTTCAAGGCCGAGGTCTATCGTGACGGCAAAGTTCATTTCATGTCCTTTGCCAAGGGAAAGACGACTCAGTCGCTGAAAGTCCTCAGCGAGCTAAAAAACAAGAAGCACACCGGAACACAGATCACCTTTCTGCCGGACCGAGATATCTTTACCACGATCGAGTTTGTCTTTGATCGGCTGGGGGCACGCTTGCGTGAGTTGGCTTTCCTCAATTCCGGTTTGGAGATCCACCTGATTGATGAGCGGGTTGAAGGGGAGCCAAGAAAAACCCTCTTTCTTTACAAGCTCGGTATCGAGGAGTTCGTCAAGGAACTGGGCGAAAGTAAATCGGTCATTCACCCGAGAGTCATCAACATCGAGGGTCACCGCAAGACCAAGATGAAGGGCCACGAGGGCGAAGACCTGGAGGAAGATGCCTTTGTTGAGTGCGTGCTCCAGTACAACGACTCCTATTCCGATCAGATCCTTTGCTTCACCAATTCGATTCCCAATCCAGATGGCGGAACCCATTTAACCGGCTTTCGCTCCGCCCTGACCCGAGCGATCAATCAATATTCTAAGGTTAACAATCTGGCGAAAGACAAAGATCCAGCAATCAATGGCGATGATGTGCGCGAAGGTCTGGTTTGCGTCCTCAGTCTCAAGCACCCTGACCCGAAATTTGAGAGCCAGACCAAGGTTAAGTTAGTCAATCCCGAGGTCGACGGCATCGTTAGCTCCATTGTCTACGAAGGACTGATGGAGTATTTTGAAACTAACCCGGCCATCGCTAAAAAAGTCTTCGAGAAATCGATCACCGCGGCCCGGGCTCGCGAGGCAGCCCGCCGTGCTCGCGAAACCGTGCGGAAAAACGCCCTGACCGGCGGTGGCCTGCCCGGCAAACTGGCCGATTGCTCCGAGAGGGACCCATCGCTAACCGAGTTGTTCATTGTCGAGGGAGATTCTGCTGGCGGCTCGGCCAAGCAGGGACGTGACCGTCGCTTTCAGGCCATTCTCCCCATCCGGGGAAAGCTGATCAATGTCCAGAGAGCGCGACTGGACAAAGTCCTCCAGAATACTGAAATCAGGACAATGATCACCGCGATTGGAACAGGGATTGGCACTCTGAGGGTCAATGGGGAAGGTGAGCCGGAAAGTACCAAGAAAGAGCAGGAAGGCGCCTTCGATTTCGAGAAATTGCGCTACGGCCGGATCATCATTATGACCGATGCCGACGTAGACGGTTCCCATATCAGGACTTTGCTTTTGACCTTTTTTTATCGGCAGATGACAGAATTGGTTCGCCGAGGTTGCATTTACATCGCCCAGCCTCCGCTTTATCAGATCAAGCGGAGGAAGCGGGAGGAATACGTCGATGACGATGCCCAGTTAACCAAGATTCTTATTTCTCTAGGGGCCGAGGACGTCAAATTGATCCATCTCAAGGACAAAAAAGTTTTCACAGACACCCAACTTCAGGAAATCATCGAACTGGTCGAGCGTCTCTCCAAAAACAGCGATGCGATTCAGCGACTCGGAGGCGATTTCGGAAGCTACCTTGAGGCGAGGGATACCGCGACGGGCCGTCTGCCGATCTACTTGGTCAAAATTCGGGAGGGCAACGAGGAATCTGTTGTTTATTTTCACGACGAGGAAGAACTGAAAAAGTTTGCCAGTGGAAATAGTGATCTCAACCTCTACGAAGAAGAGACCTCCGAAGAAGCCAGCGTCGATGGCACTGTCAAAGAAGCGCCAGCGGCCGATCTTAGGCGTGGGCCCCAGCGGAGAGCTCGCCTCGTGGAAATTCATGAGTCTACCGGCGTGGAGAAACTAACCAGTGAACTCTCTAAAAAAGGGCTGGATATCGATCACTACGCGGCCACCGATAATCCCATTTTCCACCTGATCGAGGGGCAAGGTGAGCGCGAGGTGAAGCACGAAATCTTTGCCATACCCCGCATCCTTGACCTCATCATGGAAATTGGCCGCCGCGGGGTGCAGATCAAGCGATTCAAGGGTCTTGGTGAAATGAACGCCAAGGAACTTTTTTCGACGACGATGGACCCGAATAGTCGTCGTCTTTTACGCGTCCGATTGGACGACACCAACGCGGTCGAAGCGGACAAGATGTTTACCGTCCTCATGGGTGATGTGGTTCAACCGCGTCGCCACTTCATCGAGGATAATGCCCTCAACGTTCGCAACCTTGATATCTAAAAAACCTAGACCGATGCCTTCAAAATCTACTGAGTCAAAAGCGGAAGCCGCCTCCGACAAGTCCACCGTCCAACGCAACAAGAACCTCGACCTCGCCCTTCAGCAAATTGCTAAAGATTATGGTGACGGGGCCATCATGCGACTCGGTGATCATTCCCACAGCAATATAGATGTTATTCCAACGGGAAATATTCTCATCGATCGAGCCCTTGGGGTTGGTGGTGTCCCGCGTGGTCGTGTTGTCGAAGTCTACGGGCCAGAATCTTCAGGTAAAACGACCCTGACCTTGACGATTATCGCCCAAGCCCAGAAGCGGGGAGGTCTGGCAGCTTTTATCGACGTCGAACACGCTCTTGATCCAAAGTATGCCCAACGGCTCGGAGTCAATCTTGACGATCTTCTCGTCTCCCAACCCAGCTCTGGCGAGGAAGCCCTGCGCATCTGCGAGACTCTTGTAAGATCCAACGCTCTTGACGTTGTCGTACTTGACTCGGTGGCC
>CAXMPH010000064.1:0-6709 GCA_964195055.1 uncultured Chthoniobacterales bacterium
TTTTCAGCTAGGCGAGGCTTCTGTACCAAGTCTTCTTTGCCTTCATTGGGGTTGGTGGTTCTTGGGTTGTTCTTTCTTGGCGCGGAGGTCGTCTCGTCCGCTCCCCCAGTCTGGCAGGTCAAACGACTGGCTGGACGTGATTACCTGCCGGCGACCCAAGTTGCATCTTTTTATAAGCTTGGGGCGGAGCGGCGGGGTGACCGGTCGGTGGCACTGGTGGGGCCAGATCGATCGATGGTCTTTTATAAAGGGTCAAGAGAGGCACGAATCGACGGGGTCAAGCATTGGCTCTCTTTTCCGGTTGTCTGGACCGGCGGACGGTTTTACGTGTCACGGATGGATTTATCTAAAACGATCGATCCGGTTATGCGTCCAGAAAAAATCTCGGGAGTGAGCCCAGTTCATACGGTGGTACTTGACCCAGGGCACGGTGGTCACAATCGCGGGGCGGTTAACCGTTTTGCCCCTGAGAAGCACTACAATCTCGATATATGTCGACGCATTCGGCCCTATTTGCTGGAAGCTGGACTGCGGGTGGTTATCACTCGCAGTCGTGATGAGTTCATTCCCCTAGAGCGTCGTCCTGCCATGGCCAGCCGCCTCGGTGCTGGGACCATCTTTGTCAGCATTCATTTCAATGCCTCATCGAAGCGTCGCTCGGCCGCGACAGGTTTCGAAGTCTTCACCCTGACCCCTCGCGGGGCCCCCAACAGCCACGAAAAATATCTGACAAGGAAGAGTTTTTCTGTCGCTCCAGGTCAAGGCCAAGATCATCAGAGTCAAGTCCTCGCCACCTCCATTTATAGCGCCATGTTGGGTCGTGTTCCCATGTTTGACCGTGGAGTCAAAAGGTCTCGCTTCGCCGTCTTGCGTAGGGCGACCACTCCGGCGGTACTGGTCGAAGGTGGCTTCATGAGCAATCCGCGTGATGCAAGGCTGATTCATACCTTGGCGTGGAGAGAGCGTTTGGCCGAATCGATCGCTATGGGTGTTATCGAGTTTCGCAATCTTACCCGGACGAAAGAACAGCCCAAGCGGTTGGCCCAATACCGCCGTGAGGCGGCCACCCTTTTGTCTGCGGCGGAGCGGAATTTTCAGCCACTTTCAGGTGTTGGAGCCGCGGCACGGCCACCCACGGTGTTGGGGGTGCCAAGCTGGCGTGACTTGCTCCTAGCCTCTCTGGTGGAGGATGCTCCGCCGTTTCAGCTCGACTTCGAGCCACGTGGGTGGGCTCAGCTCGAAGCCTTGGCGGAGGCGGGTGAAGATGCCCGGTCGTCGGCTCAGCCTGAGCAAGAAAGTCTGGCGGGACGGGGAGAGTGGCCCGAGTCGATGCGTCCTTTTCCGCATCTGAGCCGCTGGCGATCGCTCTTGTCTTCCACTGGGGCGGCTGGGGGCTTCCTTTTGTGGCCGCCTTCGACGGGTCCGCTCGCGGAAGGTCGCGAGAAAAGTATTGGAGCAATCGATGGCATGGTAATCTCGGGGGTGGCATGGTGAACGGAATGGATAGAAGACGCCCCCTTGCCTTGGTTCGCCGTGGCTATTCTTCGACCGGTGGGGCGGAGAAATTTTTAACTCGGTTTGCCGCCGCCGCTCAAAAAACTGGACGCAAGGTCTTCCTCGTTAATGATCGGACTTGGCCGGAAGACGTCTGTGGAGGCATGAACCAGTGTACCTTGCCAGCGCGCGGACCGTGGCGCTTTGCCCGCGCCGTGGAAAATTGGCGGCAGTCTCATAGCGAGGTCATTGTCTTCAGCTTTGAGCGATTATTCACGGCCGACTGTTATCGTGCGGGGGACGGAGTTCATGCTTCATGGCTCAAACGGCGTGCCGTTTATGATCCCTCATGGGAGGTCTGGCTTCGCCGCTGTCTGCCGAAGCAGCGTCAGATCCTCAAGCTGGAGGAGCACTGTTTTTCCCCCAACCAGACAAAGTCGGTAATCGTGAACTCGCGTATGGTGGGAGAAGAGATTCGTGCCACTTTTGCATATCCACCAGAGCGGATGCATTTGGTGCGTAATGGTCTTCCGCAAGATTTTGCCACGGGGGCCCCGGAAAAGTTGGCGGCACGTCAGATGCTAGGTTTAGCGGAAGATACATTTGTGGCCGGTTTTGTTGGCACGGGTTGGAAACGGAAGGGGCTTCGCTTTGCCGCCGCGGCCTTGGCCGAGGCGGGTCTGCTCGGAGCCAAGTTGGTTGTGGCTGGTCGCGGTCCCGAAGACAGGCACCGTGCCCCCGGAGTGGTTTTTACCGGACCCCAGCGTGACGTAAGACTTCTTTTGGCTGCAGCTGATGCCTTTATCCTTCCTACGGTTTATGATCCCTTCAGCAATGCTTCGCTGGAGGCATTGGCTATGGGCCGCCCCCTCATTACCACCCGAGCTAATGGCTGTTCCGAGATTTTGAGCGAGGGAATTAACGGATCCGTGGCCGACCATCCGGATGACGTTCCGGCGCTGGCGGCGGCTTTGCGTTACTGGGCCCAAGACGGGCGAGCCGCTGAGGCCGAAGGGGCCTGTCGTGAGGCCGCCGCTGAATGTTCGCTGGCCGAGAATGTCGAGCGGACCCTGAGAATTCTGGAGGAGTCGGCCCCAGCCTAAGCCGTCTTAGTTTTTCTTTTTTCCTCGTCAGCCATTTCCTGCAAGCGTCGCATTTCAATGGCTTGAAGACCAACGATGGCGGCTACCGCCGTGATGGTTTCGATGTCGTCGCTGCGAGAGACGTCGGCGGCCGGTTTGGTCAGACCGGTGAGAATCTGACCGTAGGTGTCGGCACCGAGCAGGCCCGCCATTTTACTGGCGATATGGCCACTGTTGAGGTCGGGAAAGATAAGCACATTGGCACGGCCTGCCACCGTGCCTCGAGCTGACTTGGCCAGAGCGGCGGCTGGGGTCAGGGCGGCATCAAGTTGCAACTCGCCATCGATTTCGATGTCGAGTCGCCGCTCCTGGGCGTGTTGCCTCGCTAGGGCGGCGGCCGCCACGATTTTTTCTGTGCCAGCTGAGACGGCGCTGCCTTTGGTAGAATAGCTGAGGAGAGCCACCCGTGGGGTATCGCCCATAATTTGACGGGCAAGGTGCCCTGCTTGGAGGGCGATGGCAGCCAGTTGGGGGACATCGGGATAGGGGATAACTCCGCAATCGGCGAGGACGAGCACCCCGTGGTGGCCGATTTCGGGGCGCTTGGTGTCGGCGATGACGCAGCTGTTGACCAAGTGTTCTCCGGCTGGCTTGATCAGACGCAGAAGGGGTCGCAGGAGGGCGTTGGTCGGGGTCTCGACCCCTCCGACGACGCCATCGGCCCGGCCGTACTGAACCATCATGGCGGCGTAGTAGTTTGGGTTGAGCAGGATGGAGCGGGTGTCAGAAAACCCCAGTTTTTTGTAGCGCTCGAGGGTTTCAAGGAAGCGGCAGAAGTCGGGAAGGTCTGCCGACTGCTCCGGATTAATTACTCCGACGTGGTCGAAGGTGATTTTCTCTCGGCGGGCCAGTTCTGCAATGACGGCACGGCGTCCAAGGAGAATAGGGACGCCGAGGCCGAGTTCGTAGAAACGTCGTCCGGCACGAAGGGCCCGCAGATTTTCGCCCTCAGGAAATACAATGCGCTTGGGGTGCCGCCGTAGTCGGCCGTAAACGGATTCGATGAATTGCATGGCTTGCGCTGAATTGGAGGGTGCCCGAGTTACTGCCTTGGCTCAAGCACAAGCCATCGCGCTTGCCCTCAGCTCCCTCCTGACCAACCATACCACTTACGATGCGCCTGCAGATTAAAGATCGTTTGGTTGAATTTCCCCGCCGACCCCTCGTCATGGGGATTATTAATCTCAATGAGGATTCTTTTAGCGGGGACGGTACCTTGGTGGTGGACGAGGCCATCGGCCGAGCACGTCAGATGGTCATGGATGGGGCCGATCTTGTAGATGTTGGAGGAGAGAGTGCCCGGACCAATCGGGCAGCGATTTCGGCAGAGGAAGAAGTTGAAAGAGTCCGCCCATTTGTGGAAAAGTTTTTGGGTGAGCGTGCCGGTTGGTTGCGCCGCGATGGGGAGCAACTTGCCCCGCCTCTTTTATCAATCAACACCTGGCGCCCGTCGGTGGTTCGCCCACTACTCGAGGCTGGGGCCGAGTTGCTCAACGACATGGGAGCACTGCCGACGGATGAGAATGCTCGCTTGGCTGCGGCCCACGGGGCCGGTCTGCTGATCATGCATTCCGTTGGTGAGCCGAAGATCGCCCATACCAATATGGTCTGGCGTGACATAGTGGCCGAGCAGTGCTGCTTTTTTGAGGAGAAGATGGCCTTGGCTGAGGGCGCCGGATTGCCCCGTCAAGGCATCGTCTTGGATCCGGGTCTAGATTTTGCCAAGCAAAAGGAAGACAACCTTTGCTTATTGCGTGAAACGGCAAGGCTGGTGGCCCTCGGTCGCCCGGTTTTGATGCCGGTGTCACGCAAGACGGTCATAGGTGACGTGCTGGATTTACCCAACCCGCGTCATAGGGATCCCGGAACTTGGGCCGGAGTCGTGGCAGGATCGCTCCGTGGGGTTTCCATTTTTCGCGTCCATGCAGTGCGCCAAGCCGTCTCCTGCGTTCGTCTAACTTGGGAAGTTATGCAAAGACGCAGTTGAGAATCTGTTCGCATTAGTGATCGGCCACTCTGGTTGCTCCCGTGAATTTTTCCGATGTTCCCCTTAAGATGTTGACGACCCAGCGTACCTAGTGGTTTAAAGTGGGGCATAGTGGTGCAAAATGGTATCACATCCCTCGAAATGTCCCGATCCACTCACTCTACTTTGTCGCTGGAGTTGGGGCGGCTAAAAGATCCTCTTGTGTACGCCGGCGAATTCCGCCACGCGCTGGACGCTAAGCACCGGGTAACTATCCCGTCCCGTTGGCGTGGTGCCAAAAAAGATGCTGAGTTTTTCGCAGTGCCTGATCCGGCCGGTAATTTTCTCATGATCATGCCCCCTCCGGAGTTCGACCGGGTCAAAAGTGACGTTGAGGCTAACCCATCTATTTCTCCAGCTGATCGGCGAAAATTTATTCGCCGCTTTTATGCGGTAGCCCAGTTAGTCAGCGTCGACCGTCAGGGGAGAGTTCTTTTGCCCGAAGAGTACTGCCGCAGTCTTGGACTGGAGGGCGAAGTTGTCCTCATTGGAAGCCACAGTCGCATGGAGATTTGGAATTCGAAACGCTGGGCGGCTGCAACGCTCGAAGAAGACGAAGTCTTCCGCCGGGTGGCGGGGGAAGTCGGCTTATAGTGACTGCCCTTTACCTCTCGAAAGTCAAAGAAAACGTACCGCCAAAAATGGGAAAACTAGGCCACAAAGTCGTCTTAGGCTCTTTCGTGAAAAAACGCGGCGGGGTGGACTTCTTCTACCCTCACCACTCATGAATAATTCGGCCTCAGCCAGCCATTCCACCGGTGTCAAATCTGATGCCCCAGAGTGGCATCGCACCGTCTTGAGCGCTGAAACTGCGGAACTGCTCTGCCCTGCCCCAGGAAAAATATTTCTCGATGGCACCTTGGGAGGAGGTGGCCACAGTGAAGTGCTTTTGCTCGCCGGAGCCCGGGTGGTTGGCCTCGATCGGGACACCCAGTCGTTGGCCCATGCGGTGGAGCGCCTATCTCCCTCGGAAGATAAGTTTACCCCGGTCCATGGAAATTTCGCTGTTGCCTCGGACCTCCCTGCTATCCAAGCCGCTGCTCCCTATGATGGGGCTATTCTCGATCTTGGGGTTTCTTCCCATCAACTGGATGTGGCCGAACGAGGGTTTAGCTTCCGCCACGACGGCCCGCTCGACATGCGAATGGATCCCTCCTGCGGTGACCCTGTCTCCCTCTTGGTTAACTCGGCTGAGGAATCCAAGCTGATTAAAATTTTTCAAGAATATGGTGAGGAGCCACGGGCTCGCCGAGTCGCGCAGGCCATTGTGGCTGAACGAGAAGAGAGAGCTTTCGCGAGCACCGCCCAACTAGCGAATCTCGTAGAAAAGGTTCTTGGTCGCCGAGGGCGGCTACACCCAGCCACCCGTGTTTTTCAAGCCCTGCGCATTGCGGTCAATGATGAGCTGGGCGCTTTGGAGAAGGCCTTGGCCGCTCTCCCCTCCCTGCTCAGAAATGGGGCCCGCTTGGTTATAATTACTTTTCATTCCTTAGAGGACCGTCTGGTTAAAAAGTGCTTCCGCCTTGGCAGCTCTCAGTGGCTGGACCGTCCAGAATGGCCCGCTCCTCGGCTCAATCCCGAGTGGCGTTTTCTCGACCTAACTCGCAAGGCAATCGAGCCCTCAAGGACGGAGATCGCAGCTAACCCACGAGCGCGGTCGGCTCGTCTGCGTGCGGTGGAAGTTCTCTCAAAATCCGTGGAGGTGGCGGCATGAGGCGGGTTCACCGGGACAACGCTCTCCCTCTGGGCCCGATCATGAGTGCGATCCTCGCTGTTCTTTTCTTCGGTTTCCTCGGTATGTGTTACGTCGAGATGAAGCATAAACTGAAGGTCGATGGCGACCGCTGTCGCGATCTCGAATTGGCCTTGGCTGATCTCGACGAGAGGCTGAAAGTGACGGGCAACGACATCATGAGGATGACTTCGCGGCCCAACTTGGAGAAGCGCCGAGAGGAAGGTTTTATCCGGATGATTGCGGTGGAGGACTCCCGCATGGTCCGCTTGCGTTGGCAGCGTTCCACCATCGCCTCCCTGCCCATTCCTCTCC
>CAXMPH010000065.1:0-378 GCA_964195055.1 uncultured Chthoniobacterales bacterium
GGCTCCTAAAGTTCCGCAAGGTCCATTCTATATCGTAGCAGCGGATGGCAGTGCTTGGATGTCCAAGGATAATGCGCTGCGCCATATCCTGCGGACACGGATGGATGAGTTTTACCGGGCGGAAACCGTCGAGGTAGCCCCTCCCAAGGGCAATTTTCTAGTGGTCGCTGTCTGCGGAATTTCCGGAACCATGATCGGACCACCCAATCATCATGATTTCGAGCGGTGCCTGCGGGAACTCCATCGAGAAAAATTTTCGCGCATGGATTTTGAGCACTTCCGTGGACGCTTGAAAATGGAGCGCCAGCCCGAACTGATCGAAAAGTGGAAAGCGGCCGCCTCCAAGGTGGTTGAGTACTACCCCAAAGAGGGCGATGC
>CAXMPH010000065.1:388-6688 GCA_964195055.1 uncultured Chthoniobacterales bacterium
GCCTCGGAGAAACAGGCTGATCTCGTCGCCGTAGAAAAGCACTTCATCGCCAATTATGCTGCCTCCGAGGTGCAATTTGTGGCTAAAGCCTGTGTGCCGGGTCATCCCAAGACAACCCGCGTAGATCCGCTTCTTGCCCCTATGCTCAATCATGCCCGGGAGGAGGAGGAACGCTTTCCCCTCCGCCTCGCCCAAAGCCTAAGTCGGGCCCTCACCGCCGCGGGGCTTCGTTTTCACAAAAGCTCCAGTCGTACCACCTTCGTCTGCGCCTCCCGCCCGCGTTATCTTGATCTGGAGGCAGTGCCGATTAGTGACTCCATTCGGAAGATTCTAGAGACCATTCGGGAGAAGAAATCTATCCGCCGAGATCAGCTGTTGCAGCTTTTGGCTCCGCTTAGTTCCGCCAAGGAGCCTCCGGTTTCGCCTCCAACGGAGGAAGAGTCTCCCACCTCTCCGGATGCGGAATCTAAGGTGGAACCCGCTGTGCTCTCTAAGGTCGTGCCGGAGGCTTCCGTGGTCAAAACTCCCGATGAGGCGGTTCGTCATGCGGTGGTTCAAGACATCCTCTGGCTGACCCACGAAGGCTACGTCATCGAATACAGCGACAGCCGACTGGAGGCGGTTCCTCCTCCAAAGATTTCCCCCAAAGCAAGTAAGGAAGTTGTTGAAAGAGTTGCTTCGGAGGTTGTGGCGGAGATTTCTTCGACGCCCCCAGTTCCAGCGGAGCAAATACCGCCGTCTCCCTCTTCGGAGCCGTAATATTTTTCCTCACGATAGACTTGGGTCGATAAAGCCACTTGTCGTTCTAGGTGTCCCAGCTTTAATTTTGTAGGGGAATCATGTTGGATCCTCTGTCAGGTTCGTCCCCTCCCGATTCCTTGGTGCAGGCGCTTCCTTTGTCGGTCAGAAGCGCTCTGACCATGGAGGAACGTCTCCTTGCCTTACACACCCACATGCGTTGCTTGGTTCCGCAAGTCGATCGCCTAGCCTGTGCCCTTTACGATCCGGACACCGATCACCTAAAGACGTTTGTCCATAGCATGGTGGAAGGAGATCCATGGCCTGCCTATCAGTACAAACTTTCCCATAGCGCCAGCCTCTCTCAGATGGTCAAAGATAAAAATCCCCGGATGATCGACCATACGTTGACGAGCTTGCGGGGTGATGCGCCAGATAACCAGTGGTTGCGAGGTATGGGATTCCAGTCGTCCTACACTATGCCAATGTTCCACCAACAAAGTTTTGAGGGGTTTATTTTTCTGGATTCTCTCACCTCCAGAATTTTTACCTCCGAGGTAGTGGGTAAGTTGAAGGTCTATCTCAACTTAGTCCTCCTCATGGTTAGCCATCAATTAACCGCCATCCAATCGCTGATGGGGTCCGTGCGGGGTTCCCGCGAATTACCCCCTCAGCCCGATGACGAAACTGGGTGGCATCTTGAGCGGATGTCGCATTTCAGCCGATTGATCGCTCGCGGTCTATCGGTGAGTCACAATCTGAGTGATGACTTCATCGAGCAGCTTTTTCTTTTTGCTCCTCTGCACGACATCGGAAAGGTTTTTATTCCAGCCGCGATCCGGAATAAACCAGATGTTTTTACCACGGAAGAGCGCCGGGTGATGCAGCAGCATGTCCAACTGGGGAGCAACAAAGTCGAGAGCATGATCGAGGATTACAACTTAGGCGCTCTGACCGGGATCACTATCCTACGCAACTTGGTCGCCGGACATCATGAGATGATGGACGGTAGTGGATACCCTAAAGGACGATCCAGTGGTCCCATTCCGTTAGAAGCCCGCATTGTCACGGTGGCGGATATTTTCGATGCCCTAACAAGCGAGCGTGTTTACAAAAAAGAGTGGGGTTTCGACGAGGCCTTCGCGACCTTAGACAAAATGGCCAATCATGGAAAAATTGACTCTGCTTGTGTCGAAGCACTCCGTCGCTCCCGCCAAGAGGCTTCTCAGATCATGATGCGGTATGGCAAAGGAACGGTGCCCAGGCAGACCACCTAGGTGCGTTCATGATGGAGCCGTTTTCTTGCTGGCGGGGGCTAGCTAGACCAGTTGGTGACTCTCTGGCTGCATCACGACTTCGGCGAGGACGAGGTGCGGTGGTGCATCGATAGCTTGGAGGATGAGATCTGCTGCGCTGGCTAGCGGGAGCATTTTTTCTCGTTGGACTGCCATCTTGATTTCATCCCAGAAGGGTGAGTCCACCCCGCCGAGAAAGAACAAACAAAAACGAATCCCACTCCGCTGGTACTCTTGGGCGAAGGTCTTGATAAGTCCGGTAACCCCAAACTTGCTGGCAATGTAGGCTGAGGCATTTCTCATCACCGCTTTGCCAAGGATGCCGGGGAGGGTAATAAAGAGGCCTTTTTTCTGCGCCGCCATGACTTTGCAGGACTCGCTGGCGATGAGAAAGGTCCCTCTCAGGTTGGTATTAACGACCTTGGTGAAATCCGCGTCGGTCGTCTCGGCGGCCGGTTTAATCAAGCCGATTCCGGCACAATGAACAACACAGTCAATTCCTCCCATGACCTCATTGGCTTGGGCGACAAGAGCTCCAGCTGCTCCCGTAGCGGTGATGTCGGAGGCGACTACTTCGATGGTCTCAGCTCCCGCGCAGGCGGCGACCACTTCATTAAGTTTGGCTTCCGAGCGGCCACTCAGGGTTAGCTTAGCTCCACGCTTGGCTAGGCGAATAGCTACTTCACGACCAATTCCGCTGGACGCTCCAGTGATGAGAAATTTATTCATAATGATTAGTCTACGCTTGGCAGAGTTATTTGGACACTCCCAGAGCTGGTTTCATTTATGAAATCTGACGCTAGGAGTGGGGGAGCTTGAGTTTGGCGAGGATGTTAACGTCTTCCAAGGTGGTGGTATCGCCGGTGACGTCGCCGCCTCCCGCGATTTCTTTGAGGAGTCTTCGCATAATTTTTCCACTGCGTGTTTTCGGGAGGGCTTCGGCGAAATTGACATCGTCGGGCTTGGCGATGGCTCCAATGGCCTGACTAACATGCTGGCGTAGTTTTTCGCGAAGACCGGCGCTAGCTTTGGCACTACCTTTTAAGGTGACGAAGGCAACGATCCCTTGGCCCTTGATCTCATGCGGTCGTCCGACCACGGCCGCCTCCGCCACCGAAGGATGGCTGACCAGGGCACTTTCGATTTCGGAGGTGCCAAGCCGATGGCCGGCCACGTTAAGGACGTCGTCGAGCCGGCCGACGATCCAGAAATATCCATCCTTGTCCCGCCGGGCACCGTCACCTGTGAAATAGAACCCAGGAACTTCGCTCCAGTAGGTTTTTTTGTAGCGACTACGGTCGCCATAAATGGTGCGCAACATTGATGGCCACGGTTTGCGGATGACCAGCTTGCCCCCGACATTGACCCCTACCTCTTTGCCTTGGTCGTCGACTACGGCAGCGTCGATACCGAAGCAAGGTAGGGAGGCGGTGCCGGGCTTGAGCGGAGTAGCACCCGGTAAGGGGGAAATCATGATGGCGCCGGTCTCAGTTTGCCACCAGGTATCAACGATGGGGCAGCGGTTGCTCCCGATTTCTCGGTAAAACCACATCCACGCCTCGGGGTTAATCGGTTCGCCAACGGTGCCGAGCAGGCGGAGGGAACTGAGGTTGTGTTTTTTGACCCACTTGTCACCCCATTTGATAAAGGCGCGGATGGCGGTCGGCGCGGTGTAAAAAATAGTAACACCATATTCTTCGATCAGTCGCCAGAAGCGGTCGGGTTCCGGCCAATTGGGTGCTCCCTCGTAGATGAGGCAGGTTGCTCCATTGGCTAGTGGTCCGTAGACGAGGTAGCTGTGGCCGGTGATCCACCCGACATCGGCCGAGCACCAGTAGATATCGTCCTCACGGAGATCGAAGATGTACTTGGTTGTGCTGTAGGTTCCGGTGAGGTAACCCCCAGTGGTGTGGAGAATTCCCTTGGGTTTTCCGGTGGAGCCGCTGGTGTAGAGAATGAAGAGAGGATGCTCGCTTTCGTGGTGAACGAGAGGGCAGTTGGCATCGACCTGCTCGAGTTCGTCATGCCACCAGACATCGCGACCTCGGCGAAGGGAAATCTTGTTGTTGGCCCGGCGGAGGACGATGACCTTCTTAATCGTTGTCTTGCCAGCCAGTGCCAGATCGACATTGTTTTTGAGAGGAACGACCGCCCCACGGCGGTAGCCGCCATCGGCGGTGACAAGGCAAGTTGCCCCGCAGTCAGCGATACGATCGCGTATACTTTCGGCGCTGAATCCCCCGAAAATAACCGAGTGAACCGCTCCGATACGGGCACAGGCCAGCATGGCTATGGCGGCCTCGGGAACGAGTGGCATGTAGATGATAACCCGGTCACCTTTTTTCACTTGGTTGCGTTTGAGTACGTTGGCGAAGAGGCAGACCTCTCGCTGGAGTTGGCCATAAGTTAAGGTACGCTTTTCCCCAGGCTCTCCCTCCCAGATAATGGCGGCCTTATTTTTTCGGTCACTCTCGGCATGACGGTCAACGCAGTTTTCCGCCACATTGATCGTCCCTCCCTCGAACCAGCGGGCCGAGGGGGATTCCCACTTGAGGACGGACTTCCACTTGCGTCCCCATTTGAGTTCAGCGGCTTCCTTGGCCCAGAATTTTGCCGGGCTTTTAATCGAGGCGGCATGGAGGCTTTTGTATTCAGCCAAGCTTTTGACTTGGGCCTGTTTGCTGAACTCGCGGGAGGGTTTAATTACGCGATTTTCGACGAGATGGGATTCGATGTTTTTGCTCATGGGGGTATTTGTCGATGCTGAGGAAAAAGGTGGTCTTGTCACAATGGAAAAAGTTGATTCTGGACCAACTTATTATGTTCTATCGGAGCTGGTCCGAGGACAAAGCGGAAGCGGCGGTGGTAGCGACCGCCCTCGTGGGTGTGGCAGCAGGCGAGGCAGGCTTCACTTCGGCGGAAGGGGTGGACGCGGGGCACCTCGGTGAGGCAGCAAGGGCAGTGGTAAAGGTAGCGCCTGATCAGGCGGCGGGGGGTGGCTAAGGGAAGGCTGTGGCATCGCCTTTCTTCCACTAACCCGAGATCTCGGCAGGCTTGCTGCCATTCACCTCCGTGGGGAGCCAATCGGCGCCGAGGATGACGCGCTTGGGCGATTAGGTGGGCCAGTTCGTGGAGAAGAGTGCGGGTCAGTTCCTCAGGGAAATCGAGTAGTCGCGGATTGAGCGAAATAAGGGACCGATCACTCTGAGCAACTCCGGCGGTGGTGCGGAGTCGAGAGTTCCATCGCACCGCCACGTCACTAGCGAGCTTGGGTAAATCTAGCTGATGGGCCCATCTTCTGGCTTCGCTCTCCAGCCGACTAGCTATGGACTCCTGATCAATCTTCGCCGGTGGCAGAGCGCGAGCCGGCATAAAATCAGATGGTGTAATCGAGGGTGTCGGTCTTCGGTGTTTTGGGAACGATACGGATGCGAGCCTCTTCGGAATAGACAAGTGAGTTGTCCGGAACACTGTGGAGGAGGAAGACATTACCCCCAATGGTACTGTTGCATCCGATGATGGTTTCTCCGCCAAGAATGGTGGTGTTGGGATAAATGGTGACTCCCTCTTCCACGTCGGGGTGGCGTTTCCCTCCTTTTTTGATTCTGCCTTGCTCGTCCTTGGCAAAGCTACGCGCTCCGAGGGTGACCCCGTGATAAAGTTTGACCCTTGCCCCGATACAGCAAGTTTCACCGATGACCACTCCGGTGCCGTGATCGATAAAAAAATGACTGCCAATGGAGGCCCCCGGATGAATATCAATCCCCGTCTGGGGGTGAGCCCACTCAGTCATCATTCGGGGAATGAGAGGAATTTTCTGGCGATAGAGCAGGTGAGCTATTCTCTGAATAGCAATAGCCTCGAGAAAGGGATAGGACAGGATGATCTCGTCATTGGTTCTCGCGGCAGGATCGCCTTCGTAGGCTGCTTCAACATCAGTTTTCAGCAAAAGTCTAATCGCTGGCAGTTCTTCGAACAGTTTTGCAACGGTGTCAAAAGCCTGATTCTCCGAGGAGGCCTCGGTGCCGAGGGAGGCACTGATAAGGCGATGGAGGTCGTGGGAAAGAGAGGTGACACGGTCGAGGGTGACGGTAGAGAGGTTTTCCTCAGTCGCCCCCCCATGATAGCCAGGAAAAACTAATTGGATGAGTTCACGGCAAATCACCACCACTTCCGATTTGGAAGGCAATCCAGAGCCATCGCTGGCATTAACTCCGCCGTGCTCGCGGTAGGAATTTAATAACTGCACGGTCCAACGATTGGTCGG
>CAXMPH010000066.1:0-260 GCA_964195055.1 uncultured Chthoniobacterales bacterium
CCGGCGACTGGACCCCGGCAAATATCATCGTCGAGGCCGGGGGTATCCTTTCGCTCCAAGCCGGGTCGGCCAGCCAATTCAGCGCGGATAATATTAACACCCTTTTTACTAATCTTTCAGCCAGCGGTACGGGAGGATTTGAAACGGGTTCTTTTTTAGGAATCAACGTTGCCACAGATGATGCCGTGGCGGTCTCGACGGCTCTCACTGATGGTGGTGATGCTGAGGTCATTGGCTTGGTCAAAGCGGGGGCTGGCACT
>CAXMPH010000066.1:270-6556 GCA_964195055.1 uncultured Chthoniobacterales bacterium
ACCTACAGCGGGGGAACCACCATTTCTGCTGGGACTCTGCAATTAAATCCGGCCACTGGGGTCACCAGCACCCTTTCCGGGGTGATCAGTGGGGCGGGCACCTTGCTCAAGGATGGGGACGGTACCCTTGTTCTCAGCGGCAACAGCACCCTAACGGGGACGACCTCGCTGACAACAGGGACTCTCCAACTCTCGCAAGGGGATGAGCTTAGTAGTAGTGCCTTTTCTTTCACTGGCGGCACCCTCGACACCGGGACTAATAGCACCCTGACCTTTGGGAGTTTGAGCGGCGACCAAGACATTACCATGAATGGTGCTGGGGATGGCACCCAAAGAATGCAACTCGTGGTCGGTGGCAACAATACCGACACCACCTATAGCGGGGACCTTACCGGTTCAAGTGCCACACCAAGTAGTGCCGGTTTGACCAAAAACGGCACCGGCACTTTCACTATGACAGGCACGAGTAGCTTCAGCGGGACCTTTAAAATCAACGACGGAACTGTGGTGGGGACCGGTGCCAGCTTTGGTAACACCTGGCTCAATAATGAGGGAACTGCTCGATTTGACCTGGGAGAGGACTACTCGCGTACGGGTAGGATCCTTGGGTCTGGGGCCTTGGTTAAATCGGGTTCAGCAAAAATGACCTTAAACATGACGGCCTCAAATTCCATTTACACTGGAGGCTGGTCGATTGAGGCGGGGACACTTCAAGGTACCACCGACAACATTTTGAATAATGTCGCTATGTCCGACAATAGCACCAACCTGATCTTTGCTCAGTCAAGCGACGGTACCTATGCCGGAGACGTTACTGGGACAGGTACTCTGACTAAGTGGAACACAGGCACGGTGACTATGTCGGGAGCTCACGCTGCTACGATCAGCACCACCGTCGTCCGAGGGACCTTGGTCACCGATGGCACTTCCATAACCGGGCCGCTCGCTTTTAGTGTCGGCAGTGGAAACCAAGGGACGGCCCAATGGAACTTTGATTCTTCCACAGTGACGCACACCGAGGTGATCTCCAGCACGGGAGCTGGGACGGCTACCTTGCAAAAGAGTGGTTCGGGCACTCTGGTTCTGCAGGGAGACAATACTTTCACGGGAACCGTGGCAGTAGACGTGGGTCAATTGACTCTGGACACTAGCGCCAGCGGATCAGCCTTGGGCGGCACCACTGCGATGGCGGTGGCCAGCGGAGCCACCCTCCTGATCAATCAAAGCAACCAGATTGCGGATGGCGCCGCCATGACCCTCTCGGGAGGAACCATCTCCCGCTCCAGCGGGGTGAGCGAGACCATGGGGACCCTCGATCTTTCGGCCGATTCGACCATCGACTATATCAGCGGCAGCGTCGGCACCCTCGCCTTCGAGGCCTACGAGGGGGGATCTGCGCCTGACTTCGTCTTAACCGTCAACAACTTTGCCACGGGCAATGTCCTGATCTTAGGCAGCGACATGAGTAGCTACCTCTCATCGACTACGGGGACGGCCTTCTCCAACGCTTACTTTGCCTTCAACGACATGAGTGCCGGGGGCTTCACTTCCGCTTGGGATTCGGGGAGCAGTACCTTCAGTATCACGGCGGTCCCCGAGCCCTCGACCTACCTAGCTGGTGGCCTCCTGCTTCTCCTCATCGGGGGCTCATTCCTCCGCCGCCGCCTCGCGGCATCTTCCTCTCTGGCGGACTAAGGAAGGGTTTGAGGCGGTGGGGATGCCCAAGGCCCCAGAGTACCCAATATCTCCGAAGCTGGGGTCGGCGGCGTAGATGAAGTTGGGTTGCTGGGCCATCGTGAGTTGAGAAGCTGTTTATCTTGAAAGGCAGCCGGTACCTCTCATCGCGGTAAAAGGGCCAACTAGGGTGGTAATTTCCCAACTTACCAACTGACCCACAAGATGTCCCCGATGGGCTATTTTTCGTCTCCCTTGCCTCTTTCAGCCTGCCTTGTAAATTGAGGAACCAAATTTTCTCTGATGAACAATATCCATCCTGAAACGCAACGTTTCCTTGACCGCAAGGCCAAGGAAACCCTTTTGGGGCAGCGCGGTGCTGTCCTTTGGCTCTATGGCCTTTCCGGCTCCGGAAAATCGACGGTGGCCAATCAAGCCGAGCGGGTCCTCCACGCCGAAGGACGCCTCACCGTCATCCTTGACGGGGACAACCTGCGCACCGGGCTCAATAGTAATTTGGGGTTTTCCGATGAGGATCGGACAGAAAATGTTCGGCGGGTAGCCGAGACGGCCAAACTTTTGGCCGGCCAAGGGATGATTGTCTTTGTTTCGGTCATCACCCCCTTTCGCCGCTTGCGGGAAATCGCCGGGAAAATTATCGGGGAGGATTTTCATGAGGTCTACCTTCGGGCTACCTTCGAGACCTGCGCCACCCGGGATCCCAAGGGGCTCTATGCCAAAGCCAAGGACGGAAAGATCGGGCAGTTTACGGGGAAGGATAGTGGTTTTGAGGAGCCCTCTTCGTCGGTGCTTGTCCTTGACACGGAGAAGTCATCTGTGGCTGAATGCGCGGCTCAATTGTTGGGCCACTGGCGCTCTCTCTAGAGCTTGCCCAGCGAAGATTGCTTGCACCAACCATTGTCATAGATTCATGCCGCAATACCAATTAGACCACCTCGATCAGATTGAGTCAGAGGCGATTTTTATCTTAAGGGAGACCGCGGCCCAGTTTGGTAACCCCGCACTCCTTTTCTCCGGTGGCAAGGACTCCATTATCATGGCCCACTTGGCAGCCAAGGCCTTCTGGCCGGCCAAGATTCCCTTTCCCTTGCTCCACGTTGATACGGGGCACAACTTCAAGGAGACCCTGACCTACCGGGACGCCTTTGCCGAAAAAATTGGAGGACGTCTGGTCGTTGGTTCTGTCCAAAAATCAATCGATGAAGGACGGGTCAAGGAAGAGAAAGGCCCCTACGCCTCGCGCAATGCCCTTCAGACAGTGACCCTGCTCGACACCATCGAGGAGCACAAGTTCACCGCCTGCCTCGGGGGAGGACGCCGCGATGAAGAAAAGGCCCGGGCCAAGGAGCGCTTCTTTTCCCACCGGGATGACTTCGGCCAATGGGATCCGAAAAATCAGCGCCCCGAATTGTGGAACCTTTTCAATGGCAAGCATCACCCGGGCGAGCACTTTCGGGTCTTTCCCCTCTCTAATTTCACCGAGATGGATGTCTGGATGTACATCAAACGCGAGGAGATCGAACTTCCCTCACTCTATTTCGCTCATTCTCGCGAAGTCTTTTCCCGCAGCGGGTCGCTCCTAGCTGTCTCCGAACACATACCTATGCTGGAGACGGAGAAGCCTGAGCGCAAGACGGTCCGCTTCCGTACTATCGGAGACGTCACCTGTACCGGGGCGGTCGAGTCGGTCGCCGCCAATTTGGATGAGGTGATTGCCGAAGTGGCTGCGGCCCGGCAGACCGAACGGGGTACCCGCTCGGACGACAAGCGTTCCGAGACGGCCATGGAAGACCGGAAGAAGGAGGGCTATTTCTGATGGATCTTTTACGATTTGCGACTGCCGGTTCCGTCGATGACGGAAAATCTACCCTAATCGGGCGTCTTCTCTATGACTCTAAGAGTATCTTTGAGGACCAACTCAGCGCCATGGAGGAAAGCTCCCGCCGTCGAGGGGATGGAGTAGTCAACCTTGCCCTCCTCACCGATGGCCTTCGAGCCGAGCGGGAACAAGGCATCACCATCGATGTCGCCTACCGCTATTTTGCCACGCCGCGGCGTAAGTTTATCATCGCCGATACTCCAGGGCACATCCAGTACACCCGCAATATGGTGACGGGGGCCTCGACCGCTGATCTGGCGATCGTTCTTGTCGATGCCCGCAAGGGAGTGATCGAGCAAACCAAGCGCCACTCCTTCGTCTCCAATCTGCTCAAGATCCGCCACCTTGTCCTCGCGGTGAACAAGATGGACCTGGTCGACTACGACGAGGCGGTCTTTCACCGCATTGTCCAAGACTTTCATGAGTTCGCCTCCCGCCTAGATGATGTGGCTGAGATCACTGCCATTCCTCTTTCGGCCCTCAAAGGTGACAATGTCGTAGAGAAGTCGGAGAAGATGCCTTGGTTCAAGGGGCCGTCCCTCCTCTACCATCTTGAGACAGTTTACACGGGAGGAACGGAAAACCACGTTGACGCCCGCTTTCCGGTGCAATGGATTATTCGTCCACAGTCCGAGGAGCACCATGATTTCCGTGGCTACGCCGGTCGCGTCGCCGGGGGGGTCTTCAAGCCGGGCGATGCTGTTACTGTTTTGCCCTCGGGTTTTTCCACCACAATCAAGAAAATCCACCTCCCCGGAGGAGAGGAAACGGCCGAGGCATTTGCTCCCCAGTCGGTGGTGATTACCTTGGAAAATGAGATCGATATCTCCCGGGGGGACATGCTGGTGAAAGAGAACAATGCCCCGAAGGTCAGTCAGAATATCGAAGCTATGGTCTGCTGGTTTTCCCAGAAGCCGATGGAATTGCGGGGCAAGTACCTTTTGCGTCATACGACCAAGGAAACCAAGGTCATCGTCCAAGATTTGCGCTACCAAGTGGACATCGAGACGCTGCACAAAAAAGACGGTGTCCCCACCATTGGGATGAACGACATCGGTCGTATCGCCCTCCGCGCCGCCAGCCCAATCTTTCACGATACCTACCGCCGCAACCGATTGACCGGATCCTTTGTTTTGGTCGACCCTGGAACCCACGAAACGGTAGCGGCCGGGATGATTGTCTGACCTGATTAACTTTGTTTGTCGTTGGGATTTCTTGGATTCTTTAACTCAGAATCAATGTCTTTTTTGTCCGGTACTAAGATTGTCTGCTGGGTAGCGCCTCTAAGCTTGTTCCCGAGTTCACCTTCTCTTCAATCGGTTGCTGAAATGGGTCGGCGAGTCGTTTAGATTCCCTCTTATGTCCGCCCGTGCTGATCTTCATCTCCACACCCGCTACAGTGCGCGGGCGACCGACTGGCTCCTTCGCCGGGTGGATTTTCCCGCGAGTTGCTCCGATCCGATGGAGCTTTACCGCGGCTTACGTGCTAGGGGGTTCCAGTTCGTGACCTTCACTGACTACGACACCATCGATGGCTGCCTCGAAATTGCGGGAGAGCCGGGGGTTTTCCTTAGCGAAGAGGTTACCGTTTTCTTTCCTGAGGATGACGTCAAAGTGCATCTCCTGGTTTGGGGAATCAGCGAAGCCCAGCACGCCGAGATGCAAAGCCTACGTCGGGATATTTACGCCCTCGCAAGGTGGCTCAAAGCCCAAGGCATTGCCCATGCGGTCGCCCATCCCTTCTGGCCGGTCGACGAGAGGCTCTCGGTTGATCACTGGCAGCGCCTCATTCTTCTCTTCCGCCACTTTGAGACGGTGAGCGGCTTGCGGGATCCCCTGCTCGGAAGAGCGGCGGAGTTCGCCTTGACCCGATTAACCCCGGAACGGATTGCCCGATTTTCCGAGGAAAGAAAGCTTGAGCCCTTGTGGGACGAACCCTGGCGTAAGGTTTTTACTGGGGGATCGGACGACAAAGGAGGAATTTTCCCCGGAAGGGCGTGGACCGAGGTTGACCGAGCTGACACCTCGGCAGATTTTCTCTCGGCGGTTCAGGAAGGACGGTGTCAGGCGGGGGGACAGGGGGGAGGTCCTTTGTTCATGGCCCACAGTCTCTACAGCGTGATTTTCAACTTTGCCGGGCAACGTCTGGCGAAAAACTCGCAAAAGCCGGCGGCGGCCTTGCTAGAAAAGATGGCCGGGCGATTCATGGAAGGGAAAAATCCGACAGAGTTTACCTTGTCAGAAAAACTAGGTTTTCTTGCCCAAGGGATTGCCACTGGGAAGATTTGGGAATTGGCCATGCCCGGCAATGCGTCCCTGTGGAAGGAGCTGGCCAGTGCGGTGGGTAAACCGGGAATGCGGACGGCGATCGAAAAGGCGATTGAGGGAGTGACCGAACCGGAGAGGCGCGCTTTTCTCACGGCCAATTTATTAGTCAATCAGCTGGCTTTCCGCCTTTTTTCCCAATTCATTACCCAGCTGCAGGCCGGCCGATTGATCGAAAGCCTGCAGTTTATTAGTACCCTCGTCCCCCTTTCTT
This sequence comes from uncultured Chthoniobacterales bacterium, assembly GCA_964195055.1. GTDB lineage: Bacteria > Verrucomicrobiota > Verrucomicrobiia > Chthoniobacterales > JACTMZ01 > JACTMZ01. Next base: position 6,384 of record CAXMPH010000066.1, read on the forward strand.
TCGCCCTCGCTCCCTATTTTTATGCCTTCCGTTCACCTGGTCGGTCGGAGTTGCTGCCACTCTGTCTCTCTACTTGCGGAGAGGTTCCTCTCGACCTGCAGAATCGCAAGCGGGTCTGGTTCACCGATACCTTGGAGGACGTCAATGGTGTCTCGACTACCATCCGTAAAATG
>CAXMPH010000067.1:0-6545 GCA_964195055.1 uncultured Chthoniobacterales bacterium
CCCCAACCGGAAGACGCACGAGAGACCAACCATCGTGGGCCGCCAAAACCCGCACCGGCGTACCCTGAGGCAAATTGGCCAACTTTTGACCATTTTCGGCCGGAGCGCTCCTCGCCTCGACCCCCTTGGAGACCACGAGAAAGGTCTGGGCTAGAGCAATGCGGGAGTCACCTGCCCAAGAAACGCCCACCACGGTAGAACCTGCCAAGGCGACTAAGACACCAAGAATGATCAGACCCATCCGGCGCTGGGCCGAAAAGATGGCGAAGACCACCAGAAGAATACCCGCCCAAAAAAGGAGACTGCCGAAAAGAACAAGGAGATCGAAGGAAATGTATTGCCCGATCATCTCAGGTACTGCCATTTCCACGGCGGGGACACCTAGTCCAGCCAAGACATACTCGAGACTGCTACGCGCAGCAGAGTTACCAGGCTCAAGAGCAAGGGCGCGGCGATAATTGATCGCGGCAGAGACCTCACGACCGAGACGGGCATCCGCATGACCAAGATTGAGAAAAACAGAGGAATCGGATGAACCGGCTTTGACGATTTTTTGGTAAGCTAAGCGAGCCTCCTCATAATTCCCTTGGGCATAGGCTCGGTTCCCTTGATCGAACAAGGCCGCATGATCGAGCGGCTCGGCCGAAAGAGCGAAGGTCAGCAGGGTGAGAAAAAAGACGAGGTAGAAGGAGTTTTTAAGCATGGTTTGAAGCAAATTTTTCTAAGAGAGAAGTGATCCGGCGGCGCTCTTCCGCACCGAGGGTACCGCCCCCCTCACTGCCATATTTTAGTTCGTCCCGACGAGCCAAGACGGATTCCAACTCTTGCCGCTCCGCCACATCGGCAACCCGACGTCCCAGAGCCTCCAGAGGATCGACCAAGCCGAGCGGCTTGTCATCCGACAAAGCGAGGTGGGCCAAGATAAAGTCCGCCGCCGCCGTGTAGAAACCTACATAGTCGGCTGCCTTCTCCCAAGCTGCCTTGCTTTGCTTCAGAGCGTTTTCGAGTTCAGCTGTTTGGGCACTCTTCCTCGCCCGACGGCGTTGCCAGAGAAGAAAGGGAATGGAAAGGATGACCGCAACCAGCACAGCCAGATTGACCGAGCGGAACCATCCCTGATTGATCCGGGGCTCAAATCCGGCGGCCTGACCTGACATTGTCTTGGCCAGAGACCCTGGCCCCGACTTCGAAGCAATCGTTGGCCCATCGTCCTCTGCCCCCGAGCCAGCTTGGTTAGACTCTGACGGAGCAACATTCCGGCCCCCTCCCTCCGCCACCACGGCCACCGGATCAGTCATCAGGGTGAAATATTCTTTCTCCAGCGGATCAAAATAGGAAAACGCTGCCCCAGGGGTCACCGTCTGATCCTCTCGGGCCACCATGCTAATGGCAAAACTCTTACTACCGCCGTAACCGATGACATCGGCAGCGGTGAATTCATCCTGGGGAGCGTAGGTACGCCAGCCCTCGGCACCGATCAGGTCTGGGGCGGTGATGGCATTAAAGTTTCCTCGTCCTGCCAGAGTGAGAAGCAGCTTGATCGGCTCGCCCCCAGTCGACTTGGTCGGATTGGCCGCCGCGGTCATGGTGAACTGTCCGATCGCTCCGGTAAAATTTTCCGGTCGTCCCTCTTTGGGCAGGGATTGCACCTCCAGTTGCCTTGGATCGCTCTGAGCTTCGATGCTTTGGGCACGACCGAAGCCCGGCATGGGGAAATTCTGGAAAAACTGGTTGAAGAACGGATCGGCATTGGACGGACCCCCCTGAGCGATCATCCGTCCTGCCATGGCCGCTGAGGGAATCTCGACCATGCCACTTTTTACCGGAGTGATCGAACTGCGGAAGCTAACGACATGGTAGGGCACCCCATCAACATACTGCTCGGTTTGCTCGGGCTTACTCAGGGCAGCCGCAGTAAAACCATCCCCAGCAAAGGCCGGAGGTTGCAAATTATCGAATTGCCGATCAGCTCGGAAATAAAAACGGAGTTCCAGTGGCACCACCTCGCCGACGTAGGCCGATTTCGGTCCCATGACAATTTCTCCAAAATATTCCGCGGGCTGGTTGGTCGCTGGCCGCGAGTTGGTCGGGGCGGGGGACCGCTGGCTCTGGGGAAAGACCTGACCCGGACGGAGACTGGAAGGAGGAATAACCTGCTGTCTCCTCGACGAGGGGGGCGGAAGTATCTGCCTCCCCTGTCCTCTCACCTCTAAGCTAACTGACTCGGTGCGAACTTGGCGCCCATTGGCCTGAACCGCAAATCCAGGGATGGTGAAGTTACCCGGACGGACCGGAAGTAAGGTGTAAACATAGACCATGGAAGTGGCCGTCTTAAAATTGACCATTTCTACCCGACGGGTTTTGCCAGTCAGGCGGATATTCAAGCCCTCCACTTGAAGAGTCGGTGGCATATCTTTTGGCGTACCGACATTGAGAAACTGGTACTGCAACTGCAGTGGCACCCCCACCGCCCCCGTTGGGGAACTCAACCGGGTGATAACCTCCGCCTCGGCCCAACCCACGGTCCCCAAGAGAATGACAAGGAGAACGGCCCAAATACTAGGGGGGTGATTGATCAAAGATTTCATTTTACCAGTTCCGTAAGACCTCTTGAAAGTTTCCCCTCTCAAGCAAATCGACTTGCTCCTCTTCGCCTTGGAGGGAGCGGAGGAGGGCCCTAGCCTGAGCTTCACTCATCTGCCCCTCGGTCTCTTCCTCCCCCGCGGCAAGTTCTTCCCTATCCCCTGCTTCGGCAGAAGAACCCTGCTGGGTGCTCCGCAATTCGCCCTCTTTTTTTTCCTCTGAAGGGTCAGTCGGTGGTGGGGTATCGGAGGGATTCCTCGGGGCCTCGTCCTCGCTGTTTTCCGGAGATTTTCCGGGACCTTCCTGCTCTGGTTCACCTTGCGACTCATTTGGCGGCTCATCTTGCTCGCCGTTCTCGCCGGTCTCACCGTCTTGCGATCCGTAGTCCTCTGGACGGTCGGGCTCGGTGGCGCCTTCATCACCTCCTTGATCCTCCCCTTCATCTCCATCCTCGGGGCTTTCTTCATTTTCTTCGTTTTCTTCCCCGGAGGAAGGTTGGTCGTCCTCCCCCTCGGGAGACGGCTCATCCTCGGACTCCTCGTCCTCTGGTTCTTGCTCATCCTCTGGCTCATCCTCTGGCTCTTGCTCCTCTGGCTCTTGCTCCTTTTGCTCTTGCTCCTCTTGCTCTTGCTCCAGTTCTTGCAATAGTTTCTCGACCCGGTCCTTGTTTTCTCTGGCCTCGGGATAGTCCGGTTGGGTTTTCAGAGAGGCCTCATATTTGGCAAGAGCGTCCTTCCAATCCTCCATCCGCTTGGCTTTGTCCTCTTGGCCTTCGCCTTGCCGAAAAAGGGTATTGCCCAAATTAAATTCCGCAGCCGCACGCACCGTAGAATCGTCGGCCAGCATAGCCCGGGAAAAATATTGAGAGGCTTTGTCGTAATCCTTCAACTGGTAGGCGGCCGTACCGGCATTGAGTTGCAATCCGGCGGCCGCGGGCTCTAGGGCCAGCCGCCGCTCGAAGACCAGCTGGGCCTGCTCATAGTCTCCCTCATCGTAGGCCTCCAGTCCCGCCGGAGCGGACCAGCTAAGGGAAGCTCCCAGGATCCAGCAAGCCACCGTCACCGCTCCTTCTCGGCGGCGCTCACCAACCAGAGCCTGCAAAAAGAGCAAGACAATTGCCCCACCCAGCGGCCACTGGTACCGCTCGATCGGACGGCGTGAGGTGGTGGTGGCCAGTTCCGTCTCCTCCATCTTGCCGATGCCGTTTGCCACCAAAACCCGTGTCGTACCCGCATCCAGGGGGGTGTAAAAACCTCCGGTTATCTCCGCGATTTCCGTCAGCCGTCGGGCATCCAAGCGGGACTGAACGATTTTTCCGGAGGCATCTCGGACGAACTTACCCGGTCCGAGCGGAATTTCTGAGCCCTCGACGGAACCGATCCCCACCGTGAAAATCCGAATCCCCTTGGCGGCAGCTTCCTTGGCTGCGGTGAGGCCGTCCGTATCCAATTCCTCGCCATCTGAGATAATGATGAGGGCACGAGAAAATCCCTCAGCCTTGCCGAAGGCCTCCTCCGCCGTGCCGATGGCGACGGCAAGATTTGAGCCACCCTTGGGGATAAGTCGGGTATCGAGCTCGGCCGCGGCAGACAACACCGCCCCATGGTCGAGGGTGAGGGGAGCCTGGAGGAAAGCCGAACCAGCGAAGGCAATCAGCCCAATGCGATCCGAGCTAAGTTCACGGATGAGGTCCTCCACGAGCAACTTGGATCTCTGCAGACGGGTGGGAGCTACGTCGGCGGCCAACATGGAGCGAGAGACGTCCATGGCAATGATGACGTCGCGGCCGCGATGCGGAACCTCGGTTGAGTCATAGCCCATCCGCGGGCCGGCTAAGGCGAGGATGAGCAACCCCAGGGCCCCGACAAGACAGGCCACCCGGAACCAACGGCGACCTGAGCTAGCGCTGCCGGCCAGAAGACGTCTTAGCTTAGGAGCTACCAGTCGACCGATCATAAGGCGGCGCCGCTGCTCAGCCCACCAGAAGACTAACAAAACCAAGGGCAAGAGCCACAGGCTAAGGAGCCAGAGGGAGTGAGCGAAACTTAAGGTAGACGTCTCCATAGAGTTTGTCCCAAGAGGGTTTCAGCGGTGAGGAGGATGACCCCAAGAAAAACGAACCAAGGAAAAATGTCCCGGTACTGAGAAACTTTCTGCACCTCGACCTCGGACTTTTCCAGAGTATCGATCTCATCAAAGATCTGCTGCAGCGATTCTGTATCGGTGGCACGGAAATAAGAACCACCAGTCATGCCGGCGATATCTTGCAAACTCTTTTCATCGAACTCGACCGGAATCTGCCGGTAGATGGTACGGCCGAAGCGGTCGACAAAAGGGAAGGGCGCATTGCCACGGCTGCCCGAACCAATGGTGTATACCTTAATCCCCAGAGCCTTGGAGGCCTCCGCGGCGGTCAGGGGAGTGACACTGCCGCTGTTGTTATCCCCATCGGTGAGCAGGACAACTAGCTTGGACTTGGCCTCCTTGTCCTTGAGACGACTCGAAGCGGAGGCGAGGGCCGAGCCGATGGCAGTGCCGTCTTCGACCAACCCGATACGGATGCGGTCGAGGTTGGTAATCAGCCAATCATGGTCGAGAGTGAGGGGGCTAACCAAATAGGGACGGCCAGCAAAAGCGACGATGCCAATGCGATCATGGGGACGCTCTTCGATGAACTGCTCGGTCACGCCCTTGACTGCCTCGAGACGATTGGCCCTTTGGCCACCGATAGTAAAATCCTCAGCTAACATCGAACGGGAAACATCAATCACCAGCATGATATCCACCCCACTGGCTTGGGTGCGGGTGATGGTCTTTCCCAGTTGAGGGCGCGCCAAAGCAGCAATGAGACAGACGAGGGCAAGGTAAAACAGACCGGTTAGGAAATCGCCCGCCCGGGAACGCCGCCGTGCCCCAATCTTAGCGATCGTCTTGGTCGTGGAGAACATCACCCCAGGAGTCCCCCCAATCTTTCCCTTGAGCCAGGAGACAAGGGGAACCAGAAAAAGGAGCCAGAGAAAGACTGGCTGAGCAAAGGAGAGAGCAGAAAAATCAGGAAGCCACGACATCAGGGACACCTCCTTTCACTAGTTCCTCGGCCAAGGAGACCAACTCGAGATTGTCCGTAGCGGAGGCTTCAGCCTGGGCGAATTTGACCGCGTCAACCTTGGCGAGAAAGTCAGTCAGTCGGGTCAAACCGGCAGCATCAAAGACCTTGCTGCCACGAGCGGTTTGCAAAAATTCATAGGAGGTCTGGGTGGTGGCAGGCAGGGCGTACTCGGCCCCAAGGAAAACCCGCAGGGCATGGCAGACTTCGATACTGAAAGGGTAACACCCGACTTGAGCTGCTCCGGCACGAGCCCGCATGAGATTATCTAGGGCGATCTGACGAGCCGTGGGAGGACGTCGTTTGACCCGTTGACGCCAAGCCAAAAGAGCCCACCCAACCAAACTGAGCAAAATCAGTAAAAGCAATCCCGCCCCAATCATGATCGGCCAAGGATAGGGAAGGTACCCGACCGGCCCGGCAATTTCATGGGGGAGCAAATCCGGGGTGGCTTCGGATGGAGGGAGAGGGGGCATGGGGTCAGGCACTCAGTTGACGCTGCTCCCGCCGGGCAAAAAATGCTCGGAGGACATGGAGGTAGTCCTCGTTGGTTCGGAGTGGGATCATGTCGATACCCAACTTGCGAAAGTCCTGCTCGATCGCTTTCTTGCGACGGTCCTCCAGTTCGAGGTAGGCCCCACGCAAGGCTCGGCTTGATGTGTTAACATCAACCTGCTCACCCGTCTCCGGGTCTTCCAAAGTGACAATGCCCACATCCGGCAGGTCCTCCTCGCCCGGGTCCACTACTGGAATGGCAACCAAGTCATGACGCCGTCCGGTCACCGCCAAGGGACGAGTATAGCCCTCATCCATAAAGTCTGATATGAGAAACACCACGGCCCGGCGGGTTACCACC
>CAXMPH010000068.1:0-6515 GCA_964195055.1 uncultured Chthoniobacterales bacterium
AGCGCCCTTCTCGCCCTCTTCACGTTCGGTGAGGGCTATCACAACTACCATCACGAGTTCCAACACGACTACCGCAACGGAGTGAAAAGCAGCAACTTTGATCCGACCAAGTGGACCATCTGGACTTTGGAAAAACTCGGTCTAGTGAGTGACTTGCGCCGAGTGCCAGACGAGAAAATTCTCCTAGCAGAAATGAGCGAAACCCGCCGCCGTAGTTCCCAAGATTTACCGGAGGCCGAAACGATCGCCTCGGTCTTTGGCCACCAAATGCATGATCTGCTGACGCACCTAAGTGAGCGCTTGGCGACAAACTACGAAGCCTTGGAGCAGGCCATGGCAGAGAAGGTCACGGTTTCGCGCGAGTGCATTGCCGGTTGGCGCAAGGAGACCCGTGAACTGGCCGCCCTCCTGAGCGACCTCGAGCGTCGTTTGCCCAGCGCCGCTTAAAATTAAGCCGTAGTTGAAAATGAAGCAGAGAGTCCATCCCTGCTTCATTTAGCTTCCCCTACAATTCTAGGGGAACGCCTGGCGGTGGAATGATCACCTCTGTCCGTGGGGAAACCCTCGGTACCTCCTGAGCGAACCAAGCGATGGCAGGCGGGTCACCGTGCACCAGGAGCAGCTTCTTCGGCTGGGCTCGCCTAACGTAATCAAGCAGGCCGTCCCTCGTGGCATGAGCGCTCAGAGTAAACTCTTCCAGCTGACAACGCCGACGCACCGGGCTTCGCCTCGAATCTAAGACGACATCTTCCTCCGGACCCGCCGCACGTAGTTGACCAGCCGGTGATTTTGGGTCGGAATAACCAACAAATATGCAATGCGCCTTAGGATTCTCAAGGATGCGCGGTGCTAAGATATTAGAGAGGGTGTTCTCCGTCATCATCCCACTTGAGATGGCGTACACCGTCCTCGGCAAAACCGCCAGCCGGCCAATGTCGCGTCCTCCCACGACTTCCATGGGCAAACATTGAGCCAACTTCAAATCCCCATAACGTCGAGGGGCCCGGCCGCGCAGTCGGTCGGTTACCCCCGTCACCTTGGCACTCAGTCCTCCCACATAAAGCCCGAACCCGCCCCGAAGAGCTCCACTCTTTTTCGCCTGATAGAGCAAGGCGAGAACTTCCTGCGTTTTCCCTAGAGCAAATAAGGGAAGAAGAACAGGACCACCTGAATCGATGGCGATCTGCAGTGCCTCCAAAAACTTTTTCTCCTCGGTCTTGCGAGTCATGCCTGTTGGCACCGCACTGTTTCCCCTGGTTGTCTCCAGAATAAGTACATCGATATCTTTCGTGGGAAACTGGGCGGCACGCATCAGCGTCTGGTCTTCAAAGTTAACGTCCCCCGTATAAAAAATTCTCTGCCCTTCAGCTCGAATGAGGATTCCGGCCGAGCCAAGAATATGGCCAGCATCGAATAGCTCAAAAGTCATTCCTTCTCCGGAACCAGCCCGCTCCCCGGCCAAGTCGAAGGGGGCCTTGAGTGGAACCACCCGCCAATTATCGACCAGCTTATCAAGTTCCCGATGAGAAAAGAGCGGCAAGTCCAAGGCACCTAGGTCCTCACGCTGGCGCATCATGACATTGACCGAATTATGGAGCATGGCCTCGGACAGGGCCGCGGTCGCCTCGGTCATGAAAACGGGAGCCCCCGGAGCCAACCTCATTGCCAGAGGTAGAGAGCCCACATGATCCTGATGAGCATGACTAAGAAACATGGCATCGAAGCCTCGACCCTCCAGTTTGGAGAAATCCGGAGTAGCCGCCTCTCCCATAGCCCGCGGGTGCATCCCTGCATCTAGCAAGATCCGCGATCCATCAGCTTCCACCAAGTAAGAGTTAGCGCCGATCTCCTCAGCGCGGGTGAGATTAGTAAATTTCATAATATTTTTTTTCTAAACCAGCCAGCTTGTTCCCCGACGCGACCGATGAGACACCCCCCGCCCAAAGTGAGCAGCGCCGGAGACAGGGGAAGCAACACCCGGGTCGACCCAAAGACCGCCAGCGCGACCAAGGCAAAAAGCAGGAGGGCAAGAAGCCCGGAGAAAATGGCTGCGGCATTGGAGCGCCGACTCGGCCCGAAAGCTAGCCCCACCGCGGCGGCAAAAAGAAGAAAGGGATACCACCAGTTGGGAAGAAGGAAAAGCGAGCCTGTTCGCGCCGCCCCCCAGACGGCAGCCCAACGCTCCAAGGGAGTAATCAGTGCCATCTCCCCTTCCGCTACTCGAGGGATATCGGAGGTGGCTTGGGCTAAGACCAAAAGATGACCAAAAAATGGGGAATCCCCTCCCTCGCGCTCAAACTTCTCCGCCGCTACTAAAAGCTCGCTCATAGTTAAGACAGTGTCGGCCGGCATAGGGAAGAACCACGCTTTCCCCTGTCGGTTAACCGCCAAGTTCCTACCGGCAATTTCTACGCCATTGGCCCCGATCGACAGACTCGACCACGATTGTCCCTCGACCATCGACCAAGCCAAGAGAAGAAAAGAAGGCACGGGTCGGTCGCCGTTGCGACCTATGAGCAAAATCTCACGAACCCCACCGAGGCCCGAGGGAGAGGCGAGAAATCCTCGGGAAAAATTAGTATCCCCTCCGACCAGACCGGGAACCTCGGGCCACCCTGCGGCAGGTTCGCCCCCCAGAGCCGTCCATCCCATTCCTGGGGGATCAGTCCACCCATAACCGCCAAAGACAGGCATACCGGCAGCCGCCTCGACCATTCGGGAAGGATCGCCTTGGACCCCCTCCACTCCCCCGGCCACCGCACCTAGGCGAGAAGCAGCCCGCACAAAAAGGGCAACGTCCATCATATTCATCCGCTCCGCTCCACCCAATTGGGAGGCCTCCTCGTCGTAGAGCACCAATGATAATGGGGGCAAAGATGCCCCGCTTTCCCCATTGGCAGCGAGCCATGAGACAAACTTTCTTTCGACCAAGTCAAAAGTCCCACGCCGGCCTTCGCTGTCTAACCACAGGGTGAGGAGGCCGAGCAGGGAGACTAACCCAATGAGGGTGACACGGTTCATCGGCCCACCTCCGCCCTCAATTTTTCATAATGGGCAATCAAGGCATCAATGTGCCTCTCAGGACGGAATTTTTTTTCCCAAACCTCCTGGGCACGACGGCCCATGGCCTGCAATCGTGGAGGATCCTTTAACAGTCCGACCAAAGCGTCGCGGAAGGCCCACCGAGCCCCAAAGGGTATACAAAGTCCCGTCTCGCCGTGGGCCAACCACTCTCGAACCCCGCCAGTATCAAAGGCCACAACTGGCTTACCATAAGCCATCGCTGCTAAGCCCTCCAGACCGAGTGGTTCATTCCACCGGACCGGCATAGCCACGAGAGTCGCCTCACGATAGAGCAAGGAAAGCTGCCCTGGCGTCGGATCACTGAGAACCCGCACCCGGTTCCCTAGTCCCCGGCGACGCACATGAGCCTCCAGCGCCTCACCCTCTTGACCGCCGCCAACAAAGAGAACCTGAACATCACGGGGAAGCTGGCGCACCATCCGAACCATTGTCCAGATCCCCTTACGGCCAAGCAAGCCACCGACATGCAGTACGGTACGCACGCTTGAAGTGCTACCATAGCGAGCCTCCGCGGGTGCCGGAGCATAGGGCGGGAGAGTGGTAATCTTTTCCGCGGGGAGGCCATTGGCTAGAAGTTGCTGCCTCACTGTTCCACTCATGACCTGCAGCCCATGAACCATCCGCAGCGCCGCCAAGCTACGACCAACCGAACGATAGCGCAGGAAATTTATCAACGGATTGCCTGAGCCACAACCGCGCAGAAGATGAGAGGCACAGCATTCCCGCCCGTGCGGTCGAGTGCAGGGAACCGATGGACGCCGCAGGGCCAGCATTCTCCCCGAGCAGTAAAAGTCGTGGTTATGAAGAAATCTCGCGGTCGGCTTGCGGGCCGCCAACCAGCCATCGAGCAGAGTATTCTGAACCCCATGAAGCTGAATCACGTCGGGGGAAAAATCTTCAAGGATTGCCTCCAAGCGCAGGGCATTGCGATCCTTCGGCAGCAATCTTTCTTCCAAGTCATCGTAAATATAACCAGTTCCATCGAAAGTCCCACCTTCCCTACCATGAACCATCGCCACTTCATGTCCGGCAAGGTTCAGGCGAGATGCGGTATCGATCACCATGCGATTCATCCCCCCTCCGACAGGCTCGGCCGAACGATTAAAAAAAAGGACACGCATAGTCTCAGTCTTTTTCCTGGAGGAGACTGCGGGCATGGGCCAGAGCCGAGTTGCTGCCCTGGCCTCCCAGCATCCGGGCTAGTTCTGCCACCCGACCAGCACCCGTCAACTCGCTCACTTGGGTGGTCGTCCTTGTCCCATCAAAGTCTTTTGCCACAACAAATTGGCGATGAGCTGCCGCCGCCACCTGCGGCAGGTGAGTAATACAAAGCACTTGATGGGAATTGGACAATCTTCTCATCTTTTGTCCAACCTTGACCGCTACCTCCCCCCCCACGTTGGCATCGATCTCATCAAAGACCAGCACCGGCACCCCCTCTTGCCCCGCGAGGACAGTCTTTAGGGCCAACATGACGCGGGAAATTTCTCCGCTTGAGGCAATACTGCGAAGAGGTTTGGCCGGTTCGCCAGGGTTGGGGCCGAATTCAAATTCGGCCAACTCGGCGCCAAGGCTCCCTGATTCTTCCCGACACTCCAGGGAAACTCCGAAGGCGGCCCGCAAAAATCCTAATTCCCGGAGTTCCTCAGTCACAGCCCGGACCAAAGCCGGGACGGCCTTAGCTCGGACTGCCGAGAGTTTCTTAGCCAAGATATTGGCCTCGGCCTCGGCAGCAGACCGCTCCTTCTCCACCAGAGCCAAGCGCTCGCCTTGGGTAACAATTTCCTCCAGTTGACGCATCGCCTCTTCACCTCGTGCCATCACCTCCTCAATTGTGCCACCGTATTTACGTTTGAGTGACTGCAAGAGATCGGCTCGCTCCTCCAATTCACGCAAACTGGCAGGGTTGGTCTCAAGGCCTTCCCCATAGGTTCGCGCCTCTCCCTCCAGATCCGAGATGCGTTCGGCCACCGCTTCAACCTCCTCTCGCAACTTTTCTCCATGCGGGTCGAGATGCGCTAGTTCACGAGCCGTCCGCACCGCCGAAGCCAAAGGTAAGCGAACCCCACCCTCACCATCAGCACCCAGCAATCTCTGCAAGTTCCCCGCTAGTTCCGTCAGTCTCTGGCTATTACCGGCCGCCTTGAGACGCGACATGACATCCTCCTCTTCGCCCACCTGAAAATTTGCCGCATTAATTTCATCAGCCGTATGGGACAAGATTTCGCGTCGCAGGGCCGCTTCATCATCCACCTCCCGAAGCACCCCCACCTCGGCCGCGAGGCGCTGCTCCAACCGATGAGTCTCGGCAAACTGCTCTGCCGTCACGGTAGCACCGGCAAAGGCATCAAGAACCCTTGTCTGCGCTTCACGGGAGAATAAGGATTGGTGGTCATGAGGACCATGCAAGTCGACCAAGCGGTCACCCAAAGCTTTGAGAGTAGCCAAGGTGGAAGCCGATCCATTGATAAACTGCCGACCCGCACCGACGACTGAGAGGGTACGCTTGAGCAAAAGCTGCCCCTCAGCACAAGGCTCTGCCCCTTGCTCCTCCAGCCACCCATCAAAAGGGGAGATCTTACCGCAATCGAATACGGCCTCCACGGTGCACGAGTCCGTTCCCGTCCGTATGAGCGACTTGTCCGCTCGGTCGCCGAGGAGAAGTTGCAAGGCTCCAATGAGGATAGATTTTCCCGCCCCAGTCTCACCCGTGATGGCAACCAGACCTGATCCGGGTTCCCAAGACAAATCCTCGACCAAGGCCAGATTACGGATTCTTAACGATGCCAGCATTGCGACCACATCAAAGATTATGCAATTGTAAGGCTTTCAAGTCATGGCCGAACTTTCCATCACTTTTCTAGGCACCGGAACTTCTCAAGGAGTTCCTTTCGTAGCCTGCGATTGCCCTGTCTGCACCTCGGATGACCCCCGGAACAAACGCCTTCGCTCTTCCATCCTCGTTGAGGCTTCGGATGTCACCTTCCTCGTCGACACCACCCCTGATCTACGAATGCAGGCGTTGCGCCACCAACTCCGGCACCTCGACGCCGTTATTTTCACTCACTCCCACACTGATCATGTGGCCGGCTTTGACGACCTTCGCAGATTTTGCGAAATCTCCGATCGCCCTATGCCGATTTACGCCTCCAGTCGCACCTTAGTAGATTTGCGGCGGATGTTCTATTACGCCTTTGATGGCGAGCATTCCTTCCGAAATTACGTCCGCCCAGATCCTCACGAAATTGACGGTCCATTCCAAGTGGGCAGCGTGGAAATTATTCCGGTTGAAGTACCGCATGGACGCATGAAAGTCCAAGGCTATATCTTTGCCCGAGCAGGTCGAAAACTGGCAGCCTATTTCAGCGACTGCAACCAAGTCCCACCAGAGGTAATTAAGCAAATTCTAGAGATTCCTGTCTTAATCATCG
>CAXMPH010000069.1:0-6493 GCA_964195055.1 uncultured Chthoniobacterales bacterium
ATGTAGGTGACGAGACGCCAGACCTCTCCCTCCATGATCTTGGAGGGGATGAGCGCGAGCATCCCGGCATAAGCCGGTTCGATGGTGATGAGAAGGAAGGTCAGCGCGTTGAGCAGGACCACCGCTTTGAGGAGGCCCGGAGTGCCGAGCCAGGGCAGACGCTGCTCGAGGATCTTCCAGAATTTGTCGGATGAATTGCCCATCATGAGTTTGCTGGTTTCTGCTGCCAGGGCCAGCGTCCGGTGATTTCTAATTCAAGGGAGAAGCTAAGGAAGGTCCGGATGACCACGATCGCTCCTAGAACGGTCATATTCTGCAGGGTCGGAGCCACCGCGACGGTTCTGACGGTAGGCTGAGTAGCGCGTCAAACCCTGGGGGGGCAGTTTAAAAAGTAATCGGGCGGTGGCCCAGAGGATACCGATGGCAATAACGGCCACTCCGGCGGCATCGATGGCCATGCCGATTTGTTCCATCAATGGTTGGAAGTGCATCATAAGGGTACGAGGTTGAACTGGAGATGGGGCATGGACAAGATTGCAAATTGAACTTCTCGCGCTGGCCAAACCCAGCGAGGCGACCGAACATAGTCCGGTATGGGGACGGAGATTGAGCGCAAGTTTGTCGTGGGGGGAAATTCCTGGCGAACTGATGCGGTAAAGGCTACCAGCTTGCGCCAAGGTTATCTGGCGGAAGGAGAGGATGTCATTGTCCGCGTACGCACCGATGGAGCGAGGGCCTGGTTAACCCTTAAGGGTGCCGCTCAGGGAATAGTTCGGCCCGAATTCGAGTATGCCATCCCAGAGGAAGATGCTGCCGATCTTTTGCAATTGTGCGGAACTCGGATCATCTCCAAGACGCGCCATCAAGTTGCGGTGGGTCGGCACCTTTGGGAAGTTGACGTTTTTCATGGGCTCAACGCGGGGTTGGTCTTGGCGGAGTTGGAGCTGGAGTCGCCCGAGGAAGGCTTTGATCGTCCTCGGTGGCTCGGTCCCGAAGTCACCGGAGATCCTCGCTACTACAACTCCTGCCTCGCCGTGACGCCCTTTGCCAGGTGGGCGCCGCCGGATGCTACCGCCACTACGATCTAGCCCTTTTCCGGCTTTTTCCCTGTCCACACCTTATTCACAGGGTCCGAAGTGGCAGTGCCACAGTGAATAATCAATAACCAGACACAATATATGTCATGTATAATTGAAAGCTGGAAAACTGAAGAAGACTTTGGTGGTCCCGCGGCAAGGGCGTCACCTCCCTTTTCCTAGCTCTGGAGGAAAAACCGAGAGAGCGCATAAAAGCCCGAGGCTTCTCGTCCTGTCATGACGCGCACCTTCTGTTACGATGACGTCTTGATATGGCGGTTCCATCCCAGCAGAGATACTCCTCCCTTCGCCGATTTTTAGCGGTGCAGCTGGGCTATGCTGTCCTCTTCTCCGTTTTTGTCCTCTGGCCGATGATCAGCCAACAGATCAGCGGTCTCGGCCTCGTCTGCCTCGTCTTGGTTGCTCTCTGGTTTCTTGGCATCCTCGGTAGCAAGGCCAAGTGGCCCCGTTCCGGCGAACTCCTTCTTTGTGGATCGACCGCCCCGGTTCTGGTGGGAATGACCCAGCTGGTTTACCGGCTCAATTTTGTCTGGAAATACTCCGGTCTGACTCTCCCAGACGGACGAGGATCGGCCGGAGCTTTCGCGACGGTGTGGGCCTTCGAAATTCTTCTGGTCCTCTTACCGGGCCTCCTCTTTTTCTGGGGTAACGCCCGATCGCTGGCCCCGATTCAGCCAGAGGTTTTGCCTTCCACTAGGCGTCCTTCGGATCGTAGCAGCCGCAAATAATCTCGAACCGCGGCTTGCCATGGCCGCATCGGCTCCCCTCTCAGCCTTTCGATCTTCTGACAAGACATGGCGCTGTAAACGGGACGCCGAGCCACCATCTGGGAAATATCCGCTAACTTGAGATGCTCGACGTGACTGGTCTGGACCGGGAATCCTTCAGCCTGGGCGGCCTTAATCGCCTCCCCTGCCCAATCTGCCCAGGTACAGCTCCCCTGATTGCAGACATGGTAGACGCCCCCTGGAGCCAGCGGCGGAAAGAGAGGATGTAGGGCCTCGGCCACATCGAGGGTGTAGGTGGGAGAAGAGTATTTGTCTGCTACCGCCTTGACGGGCTCTCCTCGGAGAGCGGTCTGGAGCGCCTTGTCGATAAAGCTGTCTCGATCAGGCCCGAAGACCCAGGCCACCCGGACGATGGCATGGCGAGGACCCGCGGCAGCCACCGCCTTCTCCCCTCGCAGCTTGGTCTCACCATACCAAGAGACGGGATCGGGTTGATCTGTCTCGCGGTAGGGCCGGTTGGTTTCTCCGGAGAAAACATAGTCGGTACTGATATGGATGAAGCGCGCCCCCACCTCGGTGCAGGCCCTAGCTAAGATACCCGGAGTGGTGGCATTAATTATTTCCGCTCTTTCGCGCTCACTTTCGCAGGCATCCACATTGGTCATGGCGGCGCAGTTAATCACCACGTTGGGTCGGTCTTTTTTAATGAGGGAGGCAATCTGGCTAGGCTGGGTCAGATCGGCCTCCTTCCGGCTAAGGGGAGTAATGCGGCCTTGAATATCGGCGGCGTATTGGCGCGCCAGGGCGGCCCCAAGGCGGCCCCCGGCGCCGAGGATTATCATGTTTGGGTGGTCCACTGGGGCGACTTATTTGGGTGGGGATTTCGGAGCCACTCGGCGTTTTTTAGGCTTCGCTTGGGGGCTCTCGGCGGAGAGTGCTCCCAGTAGAAAAGCGTGCAGTTCATCTTCCAACAATTTGAATTTCCGAGTTTCCGATCGGGTGTGGAGAAACCAGTCCATGCTCTGGTGCATCAGCCGCAGCCCCAGCACGGTGGAGAAGGCGCAATAAAATCTGGCGTAGGCTTGGGGGGAAGTCAGATGCGGAAAGGTCCTTTGCAACTCAGCGTGGTAGTAGTCCATGACGTCCTTGTAGAAGATGCGGTGGATCTGAGAAAAGCGGCGTGGATCATCAATGAGCATCTGGGCGACAAGTCGGACCACGATAGCCCGGTTCCCTCGGCCTTGCCGGAGAGCCTTGAACATGGGGTCGATCAGGGCCGCTACGAGAGACTTGCCGGGAATGGGCTCGCTGCCATGCTTCTTCCGCAATTTGGCAAGTCGGGCCAAGCGCTCCTCATTGATCGGTGAGAGTCGGTGGTCTGCTAAGGCCAGAATTAATTTATCCTTGGAGCCAAAGTGATAGTTGACCGCGGCAAGGTTAACCCCTGCGAGTAAGGTGACATCCCGAAGTGACATCCCATGAAAACCGCTGGCCGCATAAATTCGCTCGGCCGCCCGAAGGATACGTTCTCTTGTTGATTCCGCGGATTTTGTCGCCATGCCATTTATTAATATCACCCATGGGAATACCTCTGGCGCTTTAGGTCAACTCCGCAAATCATTTGGAGCTGGACGCGGCAGGCCCTATTCTTTTCCGCATGTCTATTTCTCCTACGCCTGATATCGCTTCCTTGCGACGTGAGTACACTCGGGCCGGATTGCGCCGGAAGGAACTGGCAGCCAATCCGCTTGACCAATTCCACAAGTGGTTTGCTGAGGCATCGGCGGCAGCATCTTTCGAGCCCAATGCTATGGTCTTGGGGACGATGAATGACCGGCGGCCGTCTTCCCGCACCGTTCTGCTCAAGGGCTGCGACGAGCGCGGGTTGGTTTTTTTTACTAATTACCAAAGCCGCAAGTCCCACGACATTGCCGCCCATGCTCAAGTGAGTCTTCTCTTTCCTTGGTACCCCTTGGAGCGGCAGGTGGCCATCCTCGGAGAAGCCCAACGCATTACCGAAGAGGAATCACGGGCCTACTTCAGCTCACGCCCGCAGGGGAGCCGGGTTGGCGCTTGGGTCTCCCGGCAAAGCTCGGTCATCGATTCTCGTTCTTCCCTCGAGTCAAGGTGGCAAGAAATGGAGGAAAAGTTTTCTAAAGAAGAGGTTCCCCTGCCCTCGTTCTGGGGAGGTTTTCGGGTCATTCCCTCAGAGTTTGAGTTTTGGCAGGGGCGGGAGAATCGCTTGCATGACCGCTTCCGCTACTCTGCTGCCGGAGAAGGTTGGACCCTGCAAAGGTTGGCCCCCTGAAGAGGAACTCTCGACTCATTTAGGTGTTTTCCACTAAAGTGCCCGCTTCAAAATTATGGTTAAGAAAAATAGCAAAGTTCCTGTCGGTAACATGGTGATCGCCCAGAGCGGCGGCCCCACCATGGTGATCAATCAAAGCCTCGTTGGGGCCGTCCTCGAGGCGAAAAAGCACAAGGAGATCAAAGGGATCTATGGTTCCCTCCACGGCATTGCCGGAATTCTCGGGGAAGACTTTATCGATCTAGGCAAGGAAAGTGCGGCCAATCTCGAACGGGTCGCCCAGACCCCCTCCTCGGGTCTCGGTTCCGTTCGGAAAAAGCCCACGGCAGAGGATTGCCAAGCTATCTTCAAGGTGCTGCAGAAATACGACGTTCGCTACTTCTTTTACATTGGAGGCAACGACACCGCGGAGACGACCCACATCATCAACGAGGCCGCCCGCGCTGCCGATTATGATCTGCGCTGCTTTCATATTCCTAAGACGATCGACAACGACTTATGCGAGAATGACCACACGCCGGGCTTTGCTAGCGGAGCGCGCTTTGTCGTCTCTGCTTTCATGGGAGACAACCTCGATAACCGAGCCCTCCCCGGAGTCAAAATCAACATCATCATGGGACGCCACGCCGGCTTTCTCACCGCTGCTGCCGCCCTGGCCCGAGTCCATCCGCAAGATGGCCCCCACCTCGTGTATTTGCCGGAGCGTCCTTTTGATGAGAAGCGCTTTGCTGAGGATGTCGCCGGCGTCTACCGCAAGCTGGGCCGCTGTGTCGTAGCGGTCTCGGAAGGGATTTGTGATAAAAAGGGCGTCGCTATTGCGGCTAAGCTTTCCCAGGAAGTCGACTCCCATGGCAACGTGCAACTGAGTGGATCTGGTGCCTTGGGAGACATGCTCGCGGATATTATCAAATCGAAGACGAAGATTTCTCGCGTCCGAGCCGACACCTTCGGCTACCTCCAGCGTTCCTTTCCTGCCATCGCCTCAACTGTCGATAGCACCGAGGCTCGCGAGGTCGGCCACTTGGCCCTAGAGCATGCCACGGCAGGGAAGAAAGCCAGTGGTTCGGTCACGATTAACCGGAAAGCGGGCAAGAAGTATGCCCCTCTCTATAGTCTGGTCGAACTACGCAAAGTGTCGAAGAATACTCGCCACATGCCGAATAAGTTCATCAACAAAGCGGGCAACGATGTCACGGCCGCCTTTATTGCCTACCTGACTCCCTTGCTGGGCCAACTCCCAGTGATCGGTCGATTGAAAGCGGTTCGGGTGAAAAAGAACTAAAATAAATTAACTCTTTCTATTGTTGGTAGCGGCGATAAAGGTTGTTCTATGATCCGAATTTTCTTCATCACCCTCGGTTTTTGCAGCCTTGTCCTTTCGGTCTCTGCCCAAGATAAGCAACCCAACATCCTCGTTATTTTCGGGGATGATATTGGGATTGGAAACATAAGCTATATCAGTCGCGGCTTGGTTGGGTACGAGACGCCCAACATTGATCGGATTGGGCACGATGGGGTTGCCTTCACTGATTATTATGGTCAGCAGAGTTGTACCGCGGGCCGAGCTGCCTTCATCAGCGGGCAAAATCCTCTGCGGACGGGGATGACCAAAGTGGGTTTGCCTGGGGCCAAACAAGGTTGGCAGGAGTCCGATGTCACTATGGCGGCCCTCTTGAAGAACCAAGGATACTCCACCGGCCAATTTGGAAAGAATCACCTAGGCGATCGGGATGAGCATCTTCCAACCAATCACGGCTTCGATGAGTTTTTTGGCAACCTTTATCATCTCAATGCCGAAGAAGAGCCGGAGCATCCCGACTACCCTAAGGATCCTGAGTTCCGGAAAAAGTTTGGACCACGTGGAGTCATAAAATCGACCGCGGGCGGGAAGATCGAAGACACCGGCCCCCTGACAAGGAAGCGGATGGAAACCATCGACGAAGAGTCGCTTGCCGCCTCCATTGATTTTATTCAGCGCCAGAAAAAGGCGGACAAGCCATTTTTCTGCTGGTGGAACGCCACCCGCATGCATTTTCGCACTCATCTCAAAGACGGGGTGAAGGGGACCACCGGACTTGGTGATTATGCGGATGGGATGGTCGAGCACGACGGCCATGTCGGCCAACTTCTGGCCCTCCTCGATGAGTTGGACATCGCGGACAATACCATTGTTCTCTACTCCAGCGACAATGGGGTCCACTTCAACACCTGGCCTGACGCCGGGGTGACTCCCTTTCGGAGTGAGAAGAACTCTAATTGGGAGGGAGCCTACCGCGTGCCTGCCTTTGTCCGGTGGCCGGGCAAGTTCCCTGCCGGCAAAGTGGTCAATGGTATCGCCGCTCACCAAGACTGGCTGCCTA
>CAXMPH010000070.1:0-6468 GCA_964195055.1 uncultured Chthoniobacterales bacterium
CAGGGTGGTGCAGCATTCCCCACAGGAATGGGGGGCGATCCCGTGATGGGCGGGAACCTCCTCGGGAAGATTCCGTTGTCTCAGGGGATCAGTCCCTGAGGATTTCATCGCAGAGCCCTCTCCAACACACCCAAATTTTTCTCCATCACTCCCACCCATGCTCCTCGGGCATTTTCCGGCGCGGCCGGCCCCGTCACCCCCGGATCAAGAAAGTAGACGTTGGCCTCGGTCTCTCGGGCGACAACCTGAGCACTGAGAGCGGAAGATTGAGATTCAGCCAAGAGCACCTTGACCTGCCTTGCCCTCACCAGTTTGACCATGTCGGCCAACTCTCGGGCGCTAGGTTCGTGGCCCGACTCGCAAGCCATAGCCCCGACAAGTTCCAGCCCAAAATCACGGGCAAAATAAGGAAATGCCCCATGGAAGGTGATCACCGCTGAACCGGCATAAGGATTGAGAGTCGCGCGTATTTTTTCTTCTAGAGCGGTAATCTGCGACTGATATTGCTCGGCGTTGGTGGAAAAAGCCTCGGCCTGCTCAGGAAGCGCTAAGGAGAGGACCGAGGCGATCTTACCTACCTGATGACGGGCCCCTTCAAAGCTCACCCAAACGTGGGGATTACCATCCATCAAGGGAGTCCCCCCACTGACTTGACGGACTTGGAGGGAAGGGAGTTGCCGGCCAAGATTTCCTAAAAAAGACTCTGTGCCCGCGCCATTGACGATGAGGAGGTCGGCATCGGCCAAGCTGCGGACATCCCCGGCGTTGAGTTGATAATCGTGGAGACAGCCAAGATGTTGATTCGCCAGATTAGAAATTTCGACCCCCTCGACCCCAGCGGTTACATTCAATGCCGCCACGTAGACAGGATAAAACGAAGTCACCACCCGATAGGGCTCCGCTGCTTGGACGCTTTGGCAGACCCCGAAGCTAGGCAAAGCGAGGAAGACGGTCGCAAAGACTTTGAAAAGACTGATTTTGATCATCATATGATAAGCAAATTCATATTTAATTATCATAACGCAGAGACGGACAGAGTCAACTAAGATAATTGTTTTACAAAATGCATGATTATTCTAAATTAATTCTGGTTTTTTAATTTTAGAAACAGCCAGTATCTCGTCGCAAATTACTATCAAATACACCGTGAATTACGCTACCCGTCAAAGATCAGCCGTCCAGAAAACCCTTGAAGATGGAGGCTGTCCCATGACCCCGGCTCAGATTTGGCAAGCGGCCAACACCCTGTCGCCGGGCTTGGGTATTGCCACGGTGTACCGCGCCTTGCGCATCCTCATGGATCAGGGCGTGGTTGAAGTCGTTGAAATCCCCGGGGCACCCCCTCACTACGAGCGCAAGCATCCGCACCACCACCACCACTTCCTCTGCGAACAGTGCCAGAGGGTTTATGAGGTGGAGGCCTGCACCGATGGCATAGACCAGTTAGCTGGCCCAGGATTTCTGGTCAAAAAACACTCACTGACTCTCTACGGAGTGTGCGCAGGATGCGCCGCCACCCATGCTGGCACCCCCACTCCCCTCGCTGCCCTAACGGCCTAAAGTCCCCAACCTCACGGGATCGAGGATCAGCTTGTCTGTCTGCCCCTTACCATCCCGAGAGTTGCCGAGAAAGGCCACGAACCCTTTGGGCGGTGACTTCCCTCCGTCGATTTCTTCTCGGTTAGCAAGTTCGGGGACTCCCCTAGATCGCCGAGGGTTTACCCTCGTCGAACTTTTGGTTATCATCTCCATTCTGGCCCTCCTCGCGGTGCTGATCTCCAGCGCCTCGCTCAAGCTTCTACGAAGCAGTCAAGGTACCGATGCCTTGGCCAAGATCCGCCAAATGGGTCAGAGCGTACTACAATACTCCTCCGACCATAACGGCCGATTGCCGCCACTCTTTCCCGGACAAATCCTTTACCATGAGGAAGGACGGGGTGGAAGGATTGTCACCGAATGTGCCGATTACTTAGGGATCGAACCGGGCAAAAGTGATTTTCTAGTCGTCCAACTCATGCCCTCCGCCTACGCCCGGCTCAAAGTCCCCCAAAACCAGCAAGAGATGCGGGTCTTTGTCATGAACACCACGATTAATAATGGGGCAACCACGGCCTTTCCCTTTGGCCAGATCACCAGCGGAGGACAGCCGCCCGTCCATCCTCTCCCGCTGG
Organism: uncultured Chthoniobacterales bacterium; assembly: GCA_964195055.1. Taxonomy (GTDB): domain Bacteria; phylum Verrucomicrobiota; class Verrucomicrobiia; order Chthoniobacterales; family JACTMZ01; genus JACTMZ01. Next base: position 2,172 of record CAXMPH010000070.1, read on the forward strand.
CCACCCTCTCGGGCTTGACCGAAGACCAGCGATGGATGATGCAGACGGCAGATCAAGAATTGGCGGTGGTCGCCGGAAAGTTCTGGGCCAGCCAAACCCCATCGACCCCACCGCTAGGCAACCGACGCGCCAGATTTCGTTTCGACGGCGGGGCGGAGTTGACCCCGGCACCCTGAGCCGACGGAACCAGTCGGTCGTTTTACTTGGCCAAAGCGGTGATTTACAGTCCCCATCTGGTCAAGCCCTCAGTATCACCTACCGACTACTCTTTCCCCCCACGATGCCAAAACTACGCTTTTTCTCCATTCTTGTCCTCTTGATCATCGCCACATCGGCCAAGGCGGCAGAATTGATCAACTCTGATCTCCACCGATTCCGCATCGAAACAGTGGCCGACGGGCTCGACCATCCTTGGGCCCTCGCCCAGTTGCCTGATGGACGTTTTCTCGTGACCGAGCGGAGGGGGACCCTCCTTCTCTTCGACCGACCAGGAGCCCTGCCCCAGAAGATCGATGGGGTGCCGGCGGTGGTGGCCCGCGGCCAAGGGGGATTACTTGATTTGCGACTGCACCCCCAGTACCGCGACAACGGATGGATTTACCTCAGCTTAGCCAAGCCGATCGGTGACGGCGCTCTCACCACCGTGGTACGGGCCAAACTAGAAGGCACCCGACTAACTCAACTTGAAACAATTTTTGAGCCACCGGCTGACCAAGCCACGAAAAAAAGCATCCATTTCGGCTCACGCCTTGCCTTTGACGGACGGGGGTATCTCTTTTTCTCCATTGGCGATCGAGGTGGCCCCACTACCCCAGAAAACCTCGCCCAAGACCTAGCCAGCGTGACCGGGAAAATTCACCGACTGAAGGACGATGGCAAGGTGCCGAAGGACAACCCATTTGTCGATCAGCCCGGGGTGGAGGCTTCCATCTGGGCCTACGGAACCCGCAATGCCCAGGGCCTCGTCTACGATTCTGCCAGTGGCAGGCTGTGGGAAACCGAGCACGGCCCACGGGGAGGCGACGAACTTAACCTCATCCGCAGAGGGGCCAATCTGGGTTGGCCGATTGTCACCTACGGGATCAACTACAACGGCAAGCCCATCACAGAAGAAAGACGAAGACCTGGAATGGATGATCCCGTAGTGGTCTGGACACCGGTTATCGCCGCCTCCGGTCTGGAGCTTTACCGCGGTGACAAATTCCCCCGTTGGCGCGGCAACCTATTCGCCGGCGGTCTGGTCAGCCAAAAACTGGTTCGGATGGAACTCAATGGAACCGAGGTAACCAAGCAGGAAGTCCTCCTCGAGGGAAGCGGACGCATCCGCGATGTCAGAACCTTCGCTGACGGCCTTCTCTACCTTGTCTATGACGATCCCGGCCGAATTGTCCGACTTGTTCCTGCCGATTAAATCCTTCCAGAACTAGCCCACCAGACCTAGGTTAGGGCTTCTTATGGATGTCGAAATCCTCTCCAGGATCCAGTTTGCGTTCACCATCGCGTTTCACTACATCTACCCTCCCCTGAGCATCGGTTTGGGGGTGATTCTCGTCATCATGGAAGCGATGTGGATGAAGACGGGGCTGGTGCGCTACCACAACATGGCCCGCTATTGGACGCGCATTTTCGGACTGACTTTTGCCATCGGGGTGGCCACGGGAATCGTCATGGAGTTTGAGTTTGGTACCAACTGGGCCTCCTACTCACGTTTTGTCGGTGATGTCTTCGGGAGCGCCTTGGCGGCCGAGGGAATCTTCGCCTTTTTCCTCGAAGCAGGATTTCTCGCCATTCTCCTCTTTGGCTGGAACAAGGTCGGTCCCAAACTCCACTTTTTCTCCACCATCATGGTCTGCCTTGGTGCCCATTTCAGCGCGGTCTGGATTGTAGTGGCCAACTCTTGGATGCAAACCCCAGCCGGCTTTTCTATAGAGTACAAAGGGGAAATCATGCCGGAGGGCTTCACTCCCACCAGCGATCAGATACTGCACTCGCGGGCGGTCATCCATGATTTCTGGGCCATGGTATTCAACCCATCCTCGATGGACCGCCTCGCCCATGTCTTGGTGGGATGCTGGCAGGCTGGCGCTTTTCTGGTTATCAGCATCAGTGCCTTTTACCTGCTCCGAGGACGGCACAAGGAGTTTGCCACCTCCTCACTCAAAATTGCCCTAACCGTGGCCGCCATCGCCTCGGTGCTCCAACTGGTCACCGGAGCAAACTCAGCCGATGGAGTGACCAAAAACCAACCCCTTAAACTGGCGGCGATGGAAGGCGTTTTCCGCACCCAGAGCAATGCTCCCATGGCCATTGTGGGGTGGCTGGACATGGAGAAGGAAGAAATGACCGGCCTAGAAATACCGGGGATGCTGAGCACCCTCGCGGGTGGCTCACCCGAGGCGGTGGTGACCGGCTTGGATGCGTTTCCCCGGGAGGACTGGCCACAGGTTCAGGCCATCTTCCAGCTCTACCACATCATGATCGCCATCGGAATGGCCCTGATCGGGGTGGCTTGGTTCGGCATGGTGCTCTGGTGGCGGGGATGGCTCTTCCAGCTCTCCAACCCTATTGTCCGACTTTATTATTTCGCCCTCGTCCTCTCCTTCCTCGGGCCTCAGATCGCTAATCAAGCCGGCTGGTTCACCGCCGAAATGGGGCGCCAGCCATGGGTTGTTTATAATTTGATGCGCACCTCGGAAGCCTTTTCCGCGGTTATCACGGCCAACCAGGTTCTCGGATCGCTCATCATGTTCAGCCTGATTTACGCCCTTCTTTTTGCCGTCTTCATCTACGTGCTGACCCGGAAAATCCAACACGGTCCAGACCATGAAGAAGACAACGAAGAAATGCCGGCCAGCTGGATCGCCATGATGGAACGCCGCAAACAAGGCAAACCTACCGCATGACTATGGACTGGCTTCCTCATCTCCCCATTATCTGGTTTGTCCTCGTTGGAGTACTCTTCACCGGATACGCCATGCTGGATGGTTTCGATTTAGGCGTGGGGGTGCTCTACCTCTTCGTCAAGAAAGACGAGGACCGACGAACCTTTCTCAACGCCATCGGTCCAGTCTGGGACGGCAATGAGGTTTGGCTCGTAACCGGAGGAGGGGCGCTTTTTGCCGCCTTCCCCCCTGTTTATGCCACCGTGCTATCTGGGTTTTATGTGCCATTCATGGCCCTCCTCGCGGGCTTAATTTTTCGGGCGGTGGCCATCGAATTCCGCAGCAAAGAAAAATGGGGCTGGTGGCGCCAGATGTGGGACTTGGGGTTCGCCTTAGGCAGTATGGCCTCTGGATTTCTCATTGGTCTGATCATGGGAAACCTTCTCCAAGGCATCCCCCTCAATATCCGAGGAGAGTACGCGGGTGGCCTCTGGCCTCTACTCAACCCCTATGCCCTGCTCGTTGGAGCAACGACGCTAGCCCTTTTTGCCATGCATGGCTCCATCTACATCGTCATGAAAACGGAGGGAGAGCTCCAGGCCCAAGTCCGGCGCTGGGTCAACCGCAGCATCGCCATCTTCCTCGTCTTTTATGTCGCCCTCAACGTTGCCACTCTTTTCTATGCGCCGCATTTGCTGGAAACAGTGAAAGAGCGGCCCTGGTTGATTGTAATTTTTGCTCTCAACGTTCTCATGGTCCTCAACATTCCTCGTGAAAATCACTTGGGCAACGAGTTCCGCGCTTTCTTGTCATCGTGTGCGGCCATGGCGCTGCTCTTAGCCCTCTTTGGACTGACCATCTTCCCCAACATGGTACCTTCCCTACCCGACCCCGAGCGGAGCCTGACCATTTACAATGCCGCGTCGACAGCCAAGACACAATTTATCATGCTGATCATCGCCATCATTGGCGTTCCCATTGTTTTGGCCTACACCGCCTGTGTTTATTACATCTTTCGTGGCAAAGTGAAACTGACCTCCCAAAGCTACTGACCAACCGAATGCTTCCCTCTCCGAAGCGAGCCTTGCCAAAAATTCCATTCGATATTTTCTGACTTCTTATTATGGGTGCTTCCGAATTCAAACCTGTCCGCTGGTTCAATACTCTGCTCTGGGGCAACACCGTGGCCCTCTCTTGGATGTGGGGCCTGGGCCTCTTTTTCTCGGTCCAGTTCACCATCCAGTTTGGTCTGATCGGCTTGCTCAGTTTTGCCATCCCGAACTGCCTCGGACTGGTCGGTTTCGGGCTGATCACCCACCACCTCGCCCGACGCCAAGGTGGCGGCTCTGAGTCCCTTGGCAATTTTTTCACGTCGTGGTCGCGACCGTTTCGTCTCGTCTTTTTTCTCTACCAGC
>CAXMPH010000071.1:0-6450 GCA_964195055.1 uncultured Chthoniobacterales bacterium
TCCGATTCTCGAGCCCTGGTTGTTATCTTTCTCTGTCGGCACTGCCCTTATGTGGTCCACCTGCTTGCTCAAGTGGTCCAAGTCGCTCATCAGTACCAGCCCAAGAATATCAGCTTTGTCGGGATAAGCTCCAACGATGCCGCACTTTATCCAGAGGACTCACCCGCCCAGCTCAAAACCATGGTGGAGCAGTATGGAATTCCATTCCCCATCCTCTACGACAAATCACAGGAGACAGCCCAGGCATTTCAGGCCGTCTGCACTCCAGAATTTTTTGTCTTTGATCAAGATCAGACCCTCTTTTACCACGGCCGCTTTGATGGAAGCCGTCCCGGCAACAACATTCCTTGCAGCGGATCGGATCTACGGGATGCCCTCGAGGCCCGCTTGGCCGACCGATTGCCGCCCTCACCGCAACAACCTAGTATGGGGTGTAACATCAAGTGGACATGACCTCTCCCGCTCAAAGCAAAAAGCTCGCCCTCACGGCCCGGCATCATCCAACCCATCACCACGGAACCTTCCGCCTCCGCTACGGGCACCCCCTTCCCTTTGGAGCCAGTCTGGTTCCGGGAGGTATCAATTTCTCGGTCTTCTCCTCTCATGCTACCGATTGCACTTTGGTCCTTTTTCAGCTAGGGGCGGCGGAGCCCTTCGCCGAGATCCCCTTCCCTCCAGAATTTCGCATGGGTGACGTCTTCGCCATGATGGTCTTTGACCTCGAGCCCCACCGGATCGAGTACGGCTATCGCATGGACGGCCCCTTCGACCCCAGCGCCGGCCACCGATTCGATCGAAGGCGTATCCTCCTTGACCCCTTCGCCCGAGCGGTCAGTGGGCGCTCGGTCTTTGGCCAAGTCCCCCCAAGCCACGACATTTTTCCGCACCGAGGCCGCCTTCCGGAAAATAATTTCGACTGGGAACACGACCGCCCTCTCGATCTGGCAGTCCCGGATTTGGTCATCTACGAGATGCACCTCCGCGGCTTCACCCGGCACCCCTCTTCCGGAGTGAGTCATCCGGGTACCTTCACCGGCCTCCGCGAAAAAATTCCCTACCTCCGCTCCCTCGGTATCAACTGCGTCGAACTCATGCCCATTTTCGAGTTCGACGAGCACGAGAATGTCCGGACCAATCCGGACTCCGGAGAAGCTCTAACCAACTATTGGGGCTACAGCACCCTGGCCTTCCATGCCCCCAAGGCCGGGTTTGCCGCCGAAGGCCATGCCGGAGGGGAAGTCAACGAGTTCAAGGAGCTGGTCAAGGAATTCCACTCTGCCGGGATTCAGGTCATCCTTGACGTCGTCTTCAACCACACCGCCGAAGGCAATGCCACCGGCCCGGTTATTTCCTTCCGAGGGCTCGACAACAAAACTTATTATCTCCTCGCTCCCAATGGGGACTACCTCAATTTCAGTGGCTGTGGCAACACCCTCGATTGCCACCATCCGGTGGGGAGAGACTTCGTTCTCGACTGTCTCCGCTACTGGGCTGCGGAATATCATATCGATGGCTTTCGCTTCGATCTCGCCTCCGTTCTCGGCCGCGACTCTCAAGGTCACCCCCTGCCCAATCCGCCGCTTTTGGAATCAATCGCCTACGACCCCGTCCTAGCCCACTGCGAACTCATTGCTGAGGCCTGGGATGCCGGGGGCCTCTACCAAGTGGGCAACTTTCCCAGCTATGGTCGCTGGATGGAGTGGAACGGCAAGTTCCGTGACGCGGCCCGCCGTTTTCTTCGGGGAGACGACGATTCCGTCGGCGAAATGGTCCAACGCGTCATGGGTTCACCGGACCTTTATCAGGCGAGTGGCCGGAAACCGTCAGCTTCGGTCAATTTCATCACCTGCCACGACGGATTCACTTTACTCGATCTGTATACCTACGAGAAAAAGCACAACTTGGAGAACGGAGAGGATAATAACGACGGGGGCAATGACAACCTGTCGTGGAACTGCGGGGTGGAAGGATCTGAGGCGGATGAGGAGACAAAGAACCTGCGGTTGCGCTGTGCCAAGAACGCGGGGGCTCTCCTGCTGGTCAGCCAAGGGATTCCCATGTTGAGCATGGGCGATGAGATCGGTCGGACCCAGCGAGGCAACAACAACGCCTACTGCCACGACACCGAGTGGAACTGGCTCGACTGGGAATTAGCTAAGAGCAACGAGGGCCTTCTCCGCTACATCAAGACCTTGATCAACTTTCGCCACGCCCACCCCAGCCTGCGGCGGGGGGACTGGTTCACCGGCAAGGATTGCATTGGCAGCGGGTATCCCGACATTTCATGGCATGGGGTAGAGTCCGACCAACCAGACTGGGGCAGTTCGAGCCACTCTCTCGCCTTTATGATCTGCGGCCAGCACAACCATGCCTTAGGTGGCTCGGGAGACTTTTTCTACGCCGCCTTCAACATGCATAGCCAGTCGCTCGACTTCGCTCTACCGAAATTACCATCCCACTGGCATTGGCACCTCCTCGCCAATACGGCAGCCCCCTCCCCCGAAGATATCTATGACCCGGGATGCGAACCTCGACTGGAAAACGAGGATTCGTTCCACCTTCTGCCCAAAAGCACGGTTCTCTGCCTTGGTCGCGAAAACATCTAATGCCTGTCACCGCCACCAGCAAAGCGGGAAAACGTCTTTCAGTCATGGCCTGGATCGAAGACTCCTTTGGCGCGATCGTCCTTGTCCGCCAGGCCAAAGGGAGTCGTCGCTGGACCCTTCCCGGCGGCAAGGTCAAAGCTGGGGAAGGCTTGGTCACCGCTCTCAGGCGCGAAGTTCGTGAGGAAATCGATGTGGAAATTGCCACGGCAACACCCATTGATATCCTTGACCGTCCTCGCTCTGCCTCCATCACCATCCTCTACCGTGTCCTGCTCAAACCCGGCGTCATGGAACCCCGGCCTGGCGAGATCGATAAGATCGCAGTGCGGCGGCACCTCCCCAGTGACTGCTCCGAAACCGCCGCTTATTTTTGGAAGCGAGCCCAAGAATCTTACCTGCCTTACTCTTTCACCGGCTATTCCGGTCGTGGTACCAGCCTGAGCGAGCGCTGACCCGGTCATAATGCCGATGTCATCCCACCAAACCGTAGAAATCATCGGGGGAGGATTGGCTGGCTTGTCCCTTGCTCTGGGATTAAGGGCCCAACACGTTCCTGTTCGTCTTTTCGAGACAGACACCTACCCCCGCCACCGCGTCTGCGGCGAATTCATCACCGGGCTTGATCCCGCCACGCAGGAACAGCTTCAGCTCGGGCATATTCTAGCCAAGGCTCGCCCGGCCCAAACTGTTCTCTGGTCTGAACCTGGGTATTCGCCCCTACGCCATCGGTTACCCGAGCCCGCGCTTTGCCTCAGTCGCCATCGACTTGACGCCCTCATGGCCGAAGCCTTAACTGCGGCCGGAGGAGAACTGCTCACCGGACAGCGCATGGCACCCGATCCTCGCCCAGGACGCATTCTCGCCTGCGGGCGGAGACCCGACAAACGATCACCCTGGATCGGTCTAAAGCAGCATTTCACTGGCCTAAAATTATCCCATGACCTTGAGCTGTATCTGGGGCGCGGGGCTTATGTCGGAGCCACTCAAGTAGAGGACTCCACCGTCAATATCTGCGGCCTTTTTCCCCGCCACTCCAGCGGGAGAGACCACACCCTCTTAGGCCGACTTCGTCAGGCGGGAATTCATACTTTGGCCGATCAGCTGGAGAAAGCCCAGCCTCGGCCGGGTTCGGCCTGCGCTGTCGCGGGCCTCAATTATGGAGACAATCCTTCCTCCCCGGCGTCCGTGGGAGATCATCAGGGACTCATCCCCCCTTTCACCGGTCATGGCATGACGGTGGCGCTCCAAAGCGCCGCCACCGCACTTCCCCATCTGGTGGCCTGGTCCCGTGGGGAAACTCCGTGGCCGAGCACCCTTGAGCTCATCGAAAGAGATCTGGCGACTCGCTTTCGCCGCCGTCTTGCCTGGGGAAGACGGCTTCATCCTTGGCTCCTCTCTCCCCTCCGTCGCCGAGTGATTCACCGATTACATAGCCTCAAGCTGCTTCCGCTCGGCCCCCTCTACCGCCTCTGCCACTGATCACCCATGTTCCTCCAATCACTCGCCACCGCCACTCCGCCCGCATCTTTTACCCAAGCGGAATGCCTCGCCCTAGCCCAAGCATCTCCGGGGGTGACCGAGAACCTCGATCGGCGGGGACGGCTCATGCTTTCGACCATTCTTCGCGGGGACTCGGGCGTTGCCACTCGGCAATTTGCGGTGCGAGATGTCAACCGTCTCTTCACTTACAACGCCGACGAGCTCAATGAGGAGTTCCGCCAAACCGCCCCCGCTCTGGCTCTGGCCGCCCTCACTCCCGCGCTTAGTCAGGCCGGTGTTTTACCCTCGGAGCTGGATGCCCTGCTTATTTGTACTTGCAGCGGATACCTCTGCCCTGGAGTGAGCAGTTACGTGGCCGAAAGCCTCGGTTTGCGCTCCGACGTATGGCTACAGGATCTGGTGGGTCTGGGATGCGGGGCGGCCATTCCGGCGCTGAGAGCGACCTCAGCCATGCTTGCCGCCGCACCCGATTCTGTGGTGGCCTGCGTTGCCGTCGAGGTCTGCTCCGCCGCCTTCTACCTCGACAACGACCCCGGCGTCATCATAAGTGCCTGCCTCTTTGGCGATGGCGCGGCCGCCACCATTTGGAGATCGAGCCCCGGGGCAAGCGGCCTCCGGGTCCATAGCTTCGATACCCATCACGAGCCGAAAAAGCGGGACCGCATCCGCTTCGAGCAGCGCCAGGGCAAGCTGCGCAACCTCCTCCACCCCTCCGTCCCCGAACTAGCCGCTCAAGCGGTCGAGAGCTTGCACGAACGTGCCACCTCAGAGGAATCGCGCCCCATCTCCCGTATTTTATCACATGCGGGCGGCCGAGACGTTCTCGCGGCCCTCGAAAAAGCTTTTCCGAGCCATAGCTTTGCCGCCAGCCGCCGCATCCTCCTCCGCCACGGAAATATGAGCAGCCCCTCGGTAATCTTCGCCTTGGAAGAGGCCCTGCGTCATGATTTCCCGGCTGAAACAGACGATTGGTGGCTCACCTCTTTTGGCGCCGGATTTAGCGCCCATGCCTGCCGAATTGGGGTGGCTTAAAAGACACCTCAGAATCTAATAGGCGGCGGTTTGGCTAGCTCCAAGGATGGTGGCTCCGTCGGCAAGGCGGCCGCCACCCCCGCGACCTCGGCACGGCGGACCTCCATGGCTGGGAGCCCCCCCCCTCTCTTCCCGCCGGAGTTAGACGGTAGGTTTACTAGGTTAGGTTTTGCCACAGGAATATTGCCGAGCTCTGAGGCCATGGTGGCGGGGGAGACCGAGTTGTAGGGATCGGCCTGGCCCACCACCGGAGCAGAGGAAACCGCAATGGGCCGCACCTTGCTCAGGTCAAGCGCGGTGGCGGCCCGAGGCCACTCTGCCTGAGCAAACTGTTTGAAGAAACTTTTCATCCCGCCGGCATGAACACTGCACTCGGATTTGGGAGCGAAGCCAAGTCGAGCGTACTCGTTGTACAAAGTGGATTGAGCAGAGCTCCCTCCATCGGCCGTGCCAATCATTTCTTGGCACTGATCTGTCCCTCGCTCACCAGAGAGACGACAAATTTGTACCTCCTCCACCGTGAGAGGAGCCCTCAGCGGGGTTGATGGAAAATTATTACGGGAAGCGTTCATGACATCGACCCAGACAGGCAAGGCCAAGTCCTTGCCGAAGGCCCCGCGAAAAATCTGCTGCGGACGATCGAAGCCAACCCAGACACCACAAGTCACCGCGCTATCGTATCCGAGAAACCATGCATCAGTGAAGTTGTAGGCGGTACCTGTTTTACCGGCCGCCCCCGCTACCGCGAGACCGTATTCGGTCACTGCTTTTTCTGCAGTGCCGCGCTGAAGCGACTCAGTGAGCAGGCTGTGGACCTGCCATGCCGTGGCATCAGAAATGACCCGTTCTCTCTCTAATTTGGTCTCATAGACCGTCTCACCACTGACATCCTCAATCCTGCTAATAATGTGGGTACGAGCCGGGCGGGTACCACCCCCGGGAAACATAGTGTAGGCCAGAGTGGTTTCCTCCAATGTCTGCTCGCTTGAGCCAAGGTAGGCGTTGGCGTAGGGACGTAGGGCGGAACCAATCCCAGCGTCCTTGACCACCTTCCCTAGCGCCTTGAGTCCGGTGCGAAACCCCACCCGCACAACGGCAGCATTCTTTCCATGAACGAGGGCAGATCGCGCCGTAATATCCCCCTCATATTCGTTGTCAGCTCGTTCGACGCCCCACTCGCCCAAGATTCCAGCAGAACCACCGAACCCAACCAGCCGATTATCCAGAGCCCAATCTTGGACAAGGTCTCCCGGAAATATTCCCTTTTCAAAAGCCGCCGCATAAAGAATGGGCCCAAAGGCAGTCCCCACCG
>CAXMPH010000072.1:0-6333 GCA_964195055.1 uncultured Chthoniobacterales bacterium
TCGATCTTACGGTGGCGACCTCTCGGGGGAAAGTGGCTTCAAGTGATATTCCTATCCATAATTTTCCTCCGGTCGGCGAGTTCGAATTGCCGGAATACGAGTTGCAGAAACTGAGCTTTCCCCCGGTCCTTGAAATCATTGACTGGGTCCAGCGTCAGGGTTTTACCGAGGTGATCATCAGCACCCCCGGACCGATTGGCCTCTGTGCCCTTTTGGCGGCCAAGATACTCGGCCTTCGTACCAGCGGGATCTACCACACCGATTTTCCTCAGTACGTACGAATCCTCACCGAAGATTCTTGGATGGAAACCCTGACTTGGAGCTACATGCAGTGGTTCTATGAACAGCTTGAGGTGGTCTTTGTTAACTCAGAAGACTACCGCCATGCCTTGGAGTCTCGGGGGATTCAAGCCAAGCGAATCCATATCCTCCCGCGCGGTCTGGATACCGAACTCTTTTCTCCGGCCCGTCGCGATCTGACTTTTTGGAGCAAACGCGGACTGGTTCCGGGCGAGATTGGATTGCTCTACACCGGACGAGTCTCCAAAGAGAAGAAGCTCGATCTCTTCACTGCGGTGGTCCGTCAACTTCGGCGAGAGGGTTTGCCGGTGCGAGCTCTCGTCGTTGGTTCTGGCCCCTACGCGGCGGAGTGGAAGGCCGACTTCTCCGAGGCGATCTTCACTGGATATCTCAAGGGTGAAGAATTGGCCACTGCCTATGCCTCGGCTGACTTGTTCGTCTTTCCTAGCACAACCGACACCTTTGGTAATGTCATTCTTGAGGCTCAGGCATCGGGTCTGCCTTGCGTCGTCTCCGATCAGGGGGGGCCAAGGGAGCTGGTAGATGACGAAAAGAATGGCTTCGTCACCCGCGCTGGAGACCTTGGATCGCTCGTGGATGCGGTCCGCCGGATTTGTTTGGATGAGAAGATGCGCCATCGCATGAGTGCCGCCTCCCGGCGCCGAGTGGAGGACCGTAATTGGCCCAATGCGGCCCGCCAGTTTTGGGGAGTGACGGCTTAAGGCTGTCTCTCTTCTTCGAGTAGCTGCGGCAGGGTGGAGCGGTAGGTTGTGCGTGCATTGAGCGAGCGGAGTCGTCCTTGGCCGTCACAAATAAATACGGTTGGGAGGGCATTGATTCCCATTCTTCGTACTACCTCGCCGTCCCAACCTTCCCCGGTCCACCGGGTCGGCCAGTTGGTCATCCTTAGGGCTTGCAGGGCGGCGTTGGCCTCAGACTTCTTCTGGTCGAGGCTAATGGTGGCGACGACGACCCGCCCGGTCGGAAGCTCTTTGGCATACTTGGCGAACTGGGTTAACCAAGCCATGGAAGGAGGAGACCACGAGGCCCAGAAAATCAGGATAACAATCCGCCCCGCTTGAGCTTGAAGATCAAACTCCTGGCCTTGCCAAGTGGTGAATTTGAGTTTCAGGGGTTTGCCCAGGAGATCAAGGCGGCGGAGGTCATCCCTAATCCTTTGCCGAGTTCCTTCGTCGGTGGCGATGGTTTCGGCCTGCTCCAGTACCCTGCGCTTCTGTGATGGGAGGTCATCGAAAAGGGTAGAGGCCTCGGTGAGGAGGCGGGCAGCTCGTCGGTCCTCGGGGTAACGGGCCGCAAAATTTTGGGCTGATTGGAGGATGATCTTGCGAGCCGCCACCGTCTCCTTGGGGTGGGTGGCCGCGGCCAAGTTGACCGTCTGCATCGTGGTGGTGATCCTTTGGAAGCCGGCTTCAGCACGGATGGGTGAGGGAGTGAACTCGGATTTTTCTAAGTGATCGAGACGACGAATCGAGGTTTCGATGCGGTTGCGATCGGCGAGGGCGGCCCCAAGCGAGGCGGTGACCGCACAGAATTCCAACTCAGCCTTGAACCGGCGGGGGTCGGTGGGGAAGCGGGTGAGGAAATCAGCTAAGGCTCTTTCCTGAGTCATGAGGTGGGTTCGGGCTCGGTGGATCGTTTCGGTTGGGGCATTCTTTTGGGGAATTCCCGGGCCTTTTTTCAGGGCCTCGAGATGGGCCCACGCTCGGTCAGCGCTTTGGTTGACGGCCGCACCGATTTGGCCAGCGAGGAGGATGCAGAGTAAAAAGACGAAGGTCTTCATGGTTTGGTGTCGGGGGAAGGAATGTGGATAGTTACAACCAAGGGGCGGTGGTCGCTTGCCTCCATCCAATTAGCAGTGCGATGGATTCGAGATTTTTTTTTGTTGATTAGGGAACGCAACCTCCCGCTGACCAGAATGTAATCAATCCGGCTGTATTGGTCGGTCTCATCCCAATAATAAGTCCAGTGGTCTCCTCCTTGGTCGGGTAGCGTGAGATTGGTCAGGGCGGACTCTGATCCGGGGCGTCCGAGTAAGCTGCGGAGAACCGGCGAGTTTTTTTTGTCGTTGAGGTCGCCAAAAAGAATGAGAGAGGCCTCCGGGTTCTTTGTCAGAATGTTTTCCACCCGGCCCCGCAGGACGAGGGACTCTTGGCGGCGGAATAAGACGGGGTCGAAGGCGGGGACGATGCGGGGAGATTTCAAGTGAGCCCCGAGGATGCGCAGATGGAAATTGGGCCGGATCACCGCAGTACTATCGAGAAAACCGCGCTGCACCCGGTGGGAAATTCGGTTGATCGTGAAACTCGATTCGGTGTCGTGCTGCGGTGGCTTGAGGGGGAACCGACTGAGGAGAGCGAGGTGGCGGACCTGGTCTGCCCCATCGACCCAAGCGCGGTGCGGCAGGTCGACTCCTGCCTTCTTCAGTCGTTCTTGCAGATCGGTTAGGTCGCTTAGTGATCCCATTTCGCAGAGACCGACGATGTCGGGCGAGATGGCCGCGAGAGTTTGGACCACCGCCTGTACCGATTTTTTCGTTTTGGGTGCCAGACGGGGGGTTCCTTCTCTATCGACCGGGGGGGTGAGGACATAGTTCCGCACATTCCATGAGGCAAAGACTAGGGCGTCGTTGGCCGACGCGGGAAGCAGCAGAAACCACCATGGTAACCAGACTAGCGCGACCCCGATGATGGAGCGCCGCCTCAGCATGGTTGATTAGGCCGGTTTGTGGGGCTCTTTCTCAGGAGCCTCTTTAATGTCGAGACTGACAGCGGTCTTCTTCACCTCGCGATCGAGTTCTTCTTTGGCTTTTTTGAACTCGTTTAGGCTCTGGCCCAGACCACGTGCTAACTCAGGTAGTCGCTTGGCCCCAAAGAGGATAAGGATGATGAGCAGGATGAAGAGGATCTCTGGCCATCCTGGGGCGGAGAACGCAAGAAGAGGACTCATAATTCAACGCTAGGTCCGGAGGCGGTGCCGCGCAACAGAGAATCTCACTTTAGGTTACTTTGCTTGATGGTTGTAGAGGGTGACCAAACGAGCCAAGAGAACCGCGGGATAGAGTTGACCAAGCAAACCCTCGAGGGAAACGAGCGATCGGGCCAAGGGGCTAACCGGAATAATATCGCCGAATCCCATGGTGGTGAGGCAGACAAAGCTGAAGTAGAGCATCTCGGAAATGGGGGGTTCTCCAAAATTGGTCGAGGGATTTGTGTAAAAGGCCTCCGGCGAAATCAGGAAAATGATCACGTAAAATTCGGTCCAGACCAGTCCTAGGAGAATGTAGGCTGCGATGGCCCCGCAGATACGGGAGCGGTTGATCGAACCCTTGCCGAAGACCCGTACCATGATGAAAACAACCAGCATGATGAAGAAGATGGAGGATAAAGATGCCGAAACAATGTGGGCCGTATTCGACATCATTAAAAAACGGAGCAGGTGAGTCGTGAAGGCGGTGATGGCCAGCACGATCATACAGAGGCGGGCCGATCTTCTCCTCGCAATCGCCATCACCCCGAGAAGAAGGACAAGGCCAAAGCCAAGAGAGGCCACGCTATTATTATGTATCTCGCTGTCGCTTAGAGGATAAATAAGGAAGACATACAGAATAAGAAAGGCCATGAGGATGGTCAGGCTCTCGTCCGAGTCGGTAAAGAACTTCCAGTGCTGGTGGGCCTTTGTGATGACTTTCTTAATCATCGACTGGGCTGGTGCTCCGGTTTGGGGTTGCGGGCGAGCAACTGCAGTAGGCCCTGTCGCGGCGGAAGTTTATGAAAAAGTACGGCGTGCACCGTATCCAAAAGAGGTGTTTCGAGGTTGTTTTTACGGGCTTCCTCGTGGGCGCTGCGGGTGGTTGGAATACCTTCGGCGACCATGACCATGGATTCTTGAATTTTCTCTAGGGTCTCTCCCCGTCCCAGTCGTTCTCCGACCCCCCGGTTCCGGCTGTGGACACTGAAGCAGGTCACCATGAGATCTCCCAGTCCGCTCAGCCCGTAAAAGGTCTCGCGTTGGCCTCCGAGTTGGGTGCCCAGTCGGATTAATTCGGCGAGGGAGCGTGTCACGAGGGCGGCCTTGGCATTGTCTCCCAATTCGAGGCCGTCAGAAATCCCCGCGGCTAATGCGTAGATGTTTTTCAAGGCCCCGCCGAGTTCCACTCCCGCCACGTCATCACTCGAGTAGGCCCGGAAGGCGCCGGTGCAGAAAAACTTTTGCAACTCCACCGCCAAGGTATGGTCGTCAGCCGCCAGAACCGCCGCTGCCGGAGTTCCCAGGGCTACCTCTTCGGCATGGTTGGGGCCGGATAAGGCGGCTACGGGATTTTTCGGAAAAAAATCACCTAGTACCTGGGTCATCAGTCGACCGGTGTGGTGCTCAAGTCCCTTGGTGCAGCAGACGAGGGGCACCCCGGGGCGTACTCCAGCTTGGCTCAGTTGGGCCGAAATCGATTGGAGAAACTGGGAGGGAGGTACGACCACGAGGAAGTCGGAAGTGGCCGCCACCCTCAAATCGGTGGTAGCGGTGATATTGTCGGCTAGGACCACCCCGGGCAGAAACTGGCGGTTGGTGCGCTCTCGGTTGATTTCTTCCACTTGGGCGGGGCTGTGGGCCCAGAGGGAAACAGGAAGTCCGTGGGAGGAAAGAAGTTGGGCGAGGGCAGTGCCCCAGCCACCGGCCCCGATGACCGAAATGTTTTGAGGGTTGTTCACGACTTGGTCTTGCGGTCGAAACGTGATTCTGTTCCTGCCCGCAAGCGTTCTATGTTGGTGCGATGGCGCCAGATGGCCAGCCCGGAAATAACCACCGCAAATCCGAGCAAGGGAGGGCTGCTCCCGTATCTGGTGCCCCAGAGGAGGACGAGAGAAAGTGGCAGAGCCGCCGCGGCACTGATGGAGGCGAGAGAGACATAGCGAGTGGTAAAAAAGACGACCCCCCAGACGGTGGCGATGATGGCCACTGCCAGCGGCATCAGGGCAAGGAGCACCCCCGCTGAAGTAGCGATGCCCTTACCGCCTCGGAATCCGAGCCAAGGGGTGTAGTTGTGTCCCCCTATGACGGCCACAGCCGCGATAATGCCAAGCCAGGCAGCCTCTTGGTTTTGCTCTCCCCCTAAAGTGAAGGCCAGTTCTACGGCCATGGCCCCCTTGAGGGCATCGGCGAAAAAAACAAAAATCCCGAGAGGCTTTCCCAGGGTGCGGAAGATGTTGGTGGCGCCGATGTTGCCGCTGCCATGCTGGCGGATATCCATGCCGCGGGACCGGGCCACGAGGTAGCCGGTGGGGATCGAACCAAGGAGGAATGCGCCAGCCGCAACCACAAGGTAGATAAAGATCTCCATGATTAGGCTCGAAATTTTTGGGCAATGGGGACGCGGCGCCCGATGCCGAAGGCCTTGGAGGTAACCCGTATTCCCGGGGCAGCCTGCTGCCGCTTGTATTCGTTGATCTCCACCTTATTGGCGATCCAGCGTACCGTCTCCGCCTCGAATCCTTCTTCGACGATCTCGGCGGTTGTCCATTGTTCCTCGACGTAAAGCCGGAGGATTTCATCGAGCACATGGTAAGGGGGGAGGGTGTCCTCATCCTTCTGGTCAGCTCGTAGCTCGGCACTGGGTGGCTTGTCGATCGTATCGGAGGGGATGATTTCCCTCTGGCGGTTGATGTAGCTGGCCAGCTGGTAGACCATCGTCTTCGGGGTGTCGGAAAGTAGGGCTAGTCCCCCCGCCATGTCGCCGTAGATAGTGCAGTAGCCCACCGCCATTTCACTTTTGTTCCCAGTGGAAATAACCATACGGTTAAATTTGTTGGAGAGAGCCATCAGGGTTATGCCGCGCAGGCGTGCCTGCAAGTTCTCCTCCGTCAGGTCCGGCTGCTGGCCGGAAAAAACTTCCTCCAACTGACTTTCCATGGCGGTGAAGCTGCTGCAGATATCGATTGTTTGGCATTCCATCCCCAGATTGCGGGCGAGGACCAGAGAATCGTCTCGGCTGCCTGCCGAGGAATACGGTCCCGGCAT
>CAXMPH010000073.1:0-6326 GCA_964195055.1 uncultured Chthoniobacterales bacterium
AGCGCGCGCGCAATCTATGTCCTTGGGGGTGTCCCCGATGACCAAGACGTTATCCGCTTCGAAGTGGACTCCATGAACCTCCCGAGCACGGGCATGAGCCACCGGCCCGAGCTTGTTGCGATCGACATGGTCGTCGGCAAAAGCCCCGAACTCGAAAAAGTCCCACACCCCGTAATGAGAAAGCTTTAGCTTTGCCCCCTTGGCAAGGTTGCCGGTCAAAAGCCCGAGAACACAGTCATCCTGCGCCCGGAGAGCCTGCAAGAGGGCAATCACCCCGGGCAAGACACGACCCTCACGGCGGGGGAGCTCACCCGAGAGGTGATGGACGTAGCCATCGAACAAATCTGCAATATTTTCCGGTGTCTCAGGAATGTCGTGGGCGGCAAACATTTGGCGCACAATGGCCCCGTCTGTTGACCCAGCGAAGGAAATCGAGCCGAGCTCATCATCCACCCCGAAGCGCTCTTTCAAAGCCAGGCTCAGGGCATACTCGCCCGCGCGACCGGTGAGCAAGAGGGTTCCGTCGATATCAAAAAGAAAAAGTTTTTTAGGTCGGTCCATCACCGAACTTTAATCTGGCCCGCGGACGATGTCGCTCCAAAGCTTGCGCCCCTGCCATCCTCAGCCAAGTCTAGCAGCCATGCCCGCCGAACGCGTTCTAGCCGTGGACCCCTCCCTGCGCGGCACCGGCTATGCCATCCTCGAATCCGCTCATGGAAAAATTCGAGCGATCACCTGGGGTGTCGTCTCCGTCCCCCCCAAACTCGCCGCCCACTTCTGCCTCCAAGAAATTCACGACACCCTGAGCCGCACGGCTTCCCAGCATGAACCCACCACCTTCGCCATTGAGGGAATTATTTACGTCCAGAATATGCGGACCGCGATCATTCTGGGGTCGGCCCGCGGGGCGGCTCTCCTCGTGGCAGCCCGGCACGGTCTCGACGTGCACGAGTATGCCCCACGACTGATCAAACAAGCAGTGGTCGGTCGAGGGGGGGCCCAAAAAAGTCAGGTAGCATTTATGATCCGTGCCATGCTCGGACTGACGGAGACTCCCCCCCCGGATGCCGCGGATGCCCTTGCCATTGGCATGACTCACTTCAACCGACGAGCCACCGCCATCCGATGAAATCTCCGGAAATCCACTGGCTGGGGCGCCTCGCTTACGCCCCGGCACTGCAAGCTCAGGAGAGGGCGGTGCAGCGCCGCCGAAGCGGTGAGATCTCCGACCAGCTCTTTCTCCTCGAACACGATCCCGTCTACACCATCGGACGCCAAAGAGACCGCTCTAGCTTGGGCCCAACCCCGCTGCCGCACCCGGTGGTGGAAATCAACCGAGGAGGTCAAGCCACCTTCCATGGACCGGGGCAGCTCGTGGGGTATTGTATTTTTGACCTACAGAATCTCACCCCGGACCTTCATTTTTTCCTCCGCTGGATCGAGGAGAGCCTGATTTGTCTGCTGGCCGACTACGGGTTGATCGCCCAGCGCCGCTCGGGGCTAACCGGAGTGTGGGTCGACGACCGCAAGATCGCCAGCATCGGCGTTGGGGTGCGCCGCTGGGTGACCATGCACGGATTTGGGCTTAATGTCGGCCCCGATCTCTCCGGCTACCAAGCGATCACCCCGTGTGGAATCGATGGGGTAGCCATGACATCCCTCTCCAAGGAACTTGGCCATCAGGTTACCGTTGAGGATGCCGCGAAGAAGGCGGAGCAAATCTTTAGCGCTGCCTACGAGTCACTGCGGCCTAAGCCAGCCCAGTCATGAAATGGCTTCTCCTCAGCGCGGGCAAGCCAGCCCTCGCTTATGCCCGCTCCGGCCGGGATGAGTACCTTCAGCGGATCAACCACTTCGCCAAGTTCGAGCACCAGACAATCAAAGCATCCGATCCCCAGCGAGAAAGCAGCCAATTCCTCGACCGCAGCCAGGGTTATCGCCGACTCGTCCTTGAGGAAAAAGGCACTCAGGTCACCAGCCGCCAACTGGCCACAAAACTGGACAACTGGCGAGAGGCTGCCATCCCGGTCGCGGTTATCATTGGTGGGGCCAATGGGCACCACTCCTCCCTTATCCAAGCGGCGGACTTCACTTGGTCCCTCGGCACCCTAACCCTTCAGCACGAGCTCGCCCTCGTCATCGTTCTCGAACAAATTTACCGCGCTCACACCATCCTCCAGGGCCATCCCTATCACCGCGATTAGGTGGTGCCCTCGATCACCGGGCAGGCCAGCGCCTCGAGACCGAGCCCACCTCATCTATCCCCTTGGCCTAGCCCTAGGAATCCAGCTATGGTTAACAACCCTTTCGTACTATGAGTGAAAAACTATCTGATATCGGACTGATTGGCCTCGCGGTAATGGGGCAGAACCTTGCCCTTAACATCGCCGATCACGGCTTCGGCATCTCCGTCTACAATCGCACCACATCCAAAACCGAGGACTTTGTCCGCAAGCACCCCAAGACTCCCGGACAACTTCGACCGGCTCTGAGCCTCGAAGATTTTGTCTCCTCCCTCGCCCGCCCCCGCAAAGTTATTATTCTGGTCAAAGCTGGCCAGGCCACCGACGCGGTCATCGACAATCTCGTTCCTCTCCTTGACCAGAACGACATCATTATCGATGGAGGAAACGCCCTCTGGTCAGATACCATTCGCCGAGAAAAAGACCTCGCAGCCAAGGGACTTCGCTTCATTGGTTCCGGGGTCTCCGGTGGTGAGGAGGGGGCACGATTCGGTCCCTCGCTCATGCCGGGCGGAGCAGCATCCTCATGGGATGAACTAGCTCCTATCTGGAACGCCATCGCCGCCAAGGTCGACCCCCAGACAGGCAAGCCCGTGGAGGGCGCCACTCCAGGTAAGCCGGTGGAGGGCGGGGTACCCTGCACCGCCTACATCGGCCCCAACGGAGCCGGCCATTTCGTCAAAATGGTGCACAACGGTATCGAGTACGGTGACATGCAACTCATCTGCGAGGCCTACAACATCCTCCGCAACGGCCTCGGGCTCTCTGTCGAGGAAACACAGCAGGTCTTCGCGTCTTGGAACGAGGGTGACTTAGATTCTTTTCTAGTCGAGATCACCGCAAATATTTTGGGCGTCAAAGATCCGGTGACCGAGCAGCCTCTGGTCGACCTCATCGTGGATCGCGCTGGGCAGAAGGGCACCGGCAAGTGGACGGTCAATGATGGCCTTAATCTCGGCATTCCCATCTCGACCATTTCCGAAGCGGTCTTCGCCCGCTGCATCAGTGCGCTCAAAGAAGAACGTCTCACCGCATCCAAGATTCTCACCGGCCCCCAGCCCCACTTCCCTGGGGAGAAACAGCAACTGATCGATGCCGTCCGGGATTCCCTCTACGCCTCGAAAATTTGCTCCTACGCTCAGGGCTTCGCTCTCATGCGGGCGGTGGCAGAGGAGCAGAACTGGCCACTCGACTTCGGCCAGATCTCCATGATTTGGCGGGGGGGGTGCATCATACGTGCCCGCTTTCTCCAGCGGATCAAAGAGGCTTTTGACCGCGATGCCGCTTTGCCCAATCTCCTGCTTGACCCTTATTTCAAGGACGTTATCGAGGGCACTCAGAAAAATTGGCGGCAGATCATTTCTAATTCCATTCTCTCAGGATTACCCACCCCGGCCTTCAGTGCCTCACTAGCCTATTTCGACAGCTACCGCTCGGCCCGTCTTCCTGCCAACCTGCTCCAAGCCCAGCGCGACTACTTCGGCGCCCACACCTTTGAACGAGCGACTCGACCAGCCAAAAGGAAAATTCTTCCACTACGACTGGGTCGGCGATCACCAACAGC
Source organism: uncultured Chthoniobacterales bacterium (assembly GCA_964195055.1). GTDB lineage: Bacteria > Verrucomicrobiota > Verrucomicrobiia > Chthoniobacterales > JACTMZ01 > JACTMZ01. The sequence continues at coordinate 3,808 of CAXMPH010000073.1, forward strand.
ACCAAGCCTGAATTAGCTACGGCGGGCGGGGATTCAATGGTTGGGGTGCGCCCCAACCTTCAACCAATAGCTACTGAAGGGCGTTCCTCCCCATAGCGGCCTCGATTCGACGGAGCAGCCCTGCTCTTCGAAAAATTCAAGCAAGGCCTCCAGACGTGGAAAATTGATGGCCCCGCCTCGGATCCATCCGGAGAGACGGGTCACATATTCCTCGCCTACGGTGGCGGCGGTGCGCCAACCGCAGCCGCTGACCCCGGTCCTGACTAAGAGAACGGCCCCACCACGGGCCGCTGCCGCTAGACTTTCAAGAAACTCTCGCTGCCGCTCCGCATCCAAGTAATGCAGGACATCAAAAGCACAAATAATAGCCGCCGGTTCGAAGGAGACCTTCGTCATATCCGCTACCTCAAGTCCATAGGACTGCAGCCGCAGGCTCTGGGCTGCCTCCAAACCGGCCTCAATTTTCCAGCGACCAAGATCATAGCCGCGGTAGCTCCCATCAAAGCCGTGAACCCCAAGCCAAAGTCCAAAAATTCCCGCACCGCACCCTAGGTCGATCACCGGTCCCCCAACTTGGGCTACCGCCTGCCGAGCCTCCTCAAAAACGGGATCGTGACCCAACTTGCCTCGGACGTAGCCTTGGAACCAAGGACTACCTCCGAGAGCTTTTACAATCTTCCCGATTGGCTCCTTCAAGACCCCTCCCCACAAGCGGCCCGAATTTGGGGGAGATCAATCCCTTTCCTCTGAGCCCAGTGTGCCGCCGCCATGCCGGCCGCTTGGCCGGTGGACATAGCCGTACCAATGACCCGCAAAGCTGCCTGAGCCTCGTGAGTCGCCGAAAGACAGCGACCGGCCAGAAAAACATTACTGGCATCACGCGAGCGAAGTGCCTCGAGGGGGATCCCACAAGATTTATCATCTCGGGGATAAACGAGGCGCATGGCTGTCCCCACCTCATGCAACTCCAGTGGCCATGCGGAAAAGCAAACGGTGTCATCCGGTACCGATCCCGACAAAACGTCCTCGGCGGTAACAACCTTACGTCCGGTGACCCTGCGATTTTCACGAATCCCAATACGTTGGGGCAGCATCGTTGGTTGAGCCTGGGCAAACCCGGGGACTTGGGAGCGCAAAAATTCGGCCATCACTTTGGCGGTTCGTCTCGCCTCCACCGTCAGGGCTTCAATCTGCCCTTCGTCGCAAGGATCATAGTCAGGGCCTCCCGCGGGTAAATCCAAAGTCACCCGAACCAACCCGGCCTGGCAGGTCGGACGCACTACCGCGCCAAGCAGGGCCGATCCCAAACGTCCCTGACGCACCGCCGAGACCATCAAAGCAGCGAGGGACAGACGCGCGGGAGGGCTCAGTGCTTCTGCTTCGACTCCAGACAATCCAAAAATGTAGGCCGGACGCTGCAACAAAGCCGCTTCCGCCCGCTCCCACCCCAGGCCGGCCCGGGCGGCCAAGTCGCCGTCTCCGGTGGCCTCGACAAAGGCAGAGGCCGCCACTCTCATGGCTCCGCTCGGCCCCTGCAGGCGAAGCGCTCCGACGGTATCTCCTTCCACCTCCGCGCCAAGCACCTTGGTTCTCAACATGAGCGTGAGGTTATCGGCCTCGCTCGCCCAGACCGAGGCGAAGGCGGAAAATTTTTCCGGCTCCTGCAAGAGAATATCTAGCTTGCCGAATCGATAGGGACCACAAGCTCCACCCGCCCTTTGCAGGCGCCGAGCAAACTCCCAAGCCAGCCCCCCATTGGCCGGCACCGCCGACGAGTCACCACTGATCTGGTAGAGGCCACAGATGCTATGAACATGAGCGCAGCGCACGTTACCGCCGAGACCATCTCCGCGCTCGATCAGCAAAACCCGAGCCCCCGTCCGAGCCGCCGCCACGGCCGCGACGACCCCTGCCGGACCGCCTCCCGCCACCACCACATCAAAGGGTGGAGTCATCGCCGATTGATCTGTCGCTTAATTACAATCATGGTCAAAACACTTCCGCTTAGCCTAACCTATTTCCCCTGCATGATGCGAACGACGAGCACGCGTATCCAGTTGGAAAAATCGGCCAAGGATTCCTCCGTGGCCGCACCATCCCGACAAGGCGCCTCCTATCCACGGCAAACCGCAGCCCACCTCTACTTCATTTTCGGAGGAATGTGGCTCAGTCTGAGTTGGTATCTTCGACGGCTCATCGGCCGCCTTCCCACCGACGTGGCGGCCGAGCGGCTGATGATGCACCAGAAATTTTCCCGCTACATTTCCCTGCTCGAGCGCTGGAATCTAGTGGAGATCAGCTTCAGAGGATTTGAAGATTCCTCATCGTGGCAGGGCAGCGTCATCGCCCCCAACCACCCGTCCATTCTCGATGCCATTTTGCTGATGACCCGCTTGCCCGGTCTGGACTGCGTCATGAATGCCCGACTCCTTCGAGACCCCGTCATGACCGGGGTAGCTCGCCTCTGCAATTTTGTGCGCAACGACACCCCATTCTCCATGGTCAGGGACTCCCGAGAG
>CAXMPH010000074.1:0-6257 GCA_964195055.1 uncultured Chthoniobacterales bacterium
TGTCCCAAACTTGGGGACCTCGCAAAGACTGGTTAAAGTTGAGTCTGGTACCTACCACCCGCAACTTCGGATCCTGATCGAGGCTGTCGTCGCCAAAGGGACGGGAAATAATCAAAAATTTGGGCTCCTCCATCAGCTTCTCCACCCCTTCAGTCTTCTTGAAGGGTGCGTCCCTGACCTCACTGGCAGGCAGGAGAAAGCGGTAAAGTTCATCCCGCCCGTTGTAAAGTCGGGGCACCATCACTGTCTGCCCACGCATCTCCTGACGCACGGCGGAGTCGTACTGCCCCCGGGGGCCGTTCAGAGGCTCCAGAAAAGCCCCATAGAGAGCGTAGAGGAGAAAAATCGAGGCAAGGGCACTGTCTCTGGTCCAAGACGAACGGAAGAGGCCAAACAAGGGCACCGCCATGGTTCCACCGAGCACCAACCAAAAGGTCCACGAGTAGACGGAATCGCCCGCCAAGGCCTCCATAAGAATCGCCGCCAACAACCCCAGGCCGACCGCTACCAAAAGCACCGTCACCAAGGTCAGTCGGAAAGTCCACCGAGGAATCTCCCGCCAGCGCAAGGCGCACAAAACTGCCACCGCCGGCATGGCCGGCAAAAGGTAACGCTCGTAGCGAGCACTGAAGGGGATGAAAAAGAAAAAGAAGACACCGAGGAGGATCCACATTTTCTTCTCAGGAGAGGAGAGAGTCGAACGCCGTAAAAAACTAATACCGAAAAGGGAAAGTACTGCTGGAGCCAACAATCCTGCATTGGTCAGCCACCCGAAAGAGTAAGGCCAAATGCTGTGTTTTCCCCACAAAAGATTGGCCAGATAGTTGCCCCCAGTGGTGATTTTTCCCACGTTCTCTTTCCAAACAAAGTCGTTAAAAATGAGATAACGTTCGGGATCCAGAACAAACCAAAGGGCAAAAATTCCTAAGGCCAAACCACTCATGAGCATCAATTTGGGGAAGTCGCTCCGCAGCCAGAGGCCCAGCCGATAATCCTGAGCCCGCAAGCCCCACCATGAGAGAACGGCCACCGGGGGAATGACCAAGGCGAAGGACTTGTAGAGCAGGGCTAGGCCAATCATTAAGCCACAAGCTATGGCCCAAGGCCACGAAAGACCCCGAGCTTTTGGGTCGAAATAGAGCAGGGCAAACAAGGGAGAAAACAACCAAAAAGTTTCTGGAGCGGAGGTAAGTAAAACAGGTCCATGGCGGTAAACGCCGAAGAAAGCTAAGTAGACGAGGGCCCCGACCAGCCCCGTGGAGTTTCCCTCTCCGAACCTACGACCGAGGAGAAAAACCATACCTGCGATAGCCAAGGTGTAGAGGGCATTGGGGTAGCGCAAATGCCAGAGATCCCAATTTTCTCCCCCGTCGGTGGAGACCATACCCTGCCAGAAAAGAGCGGGAGGCTTGGTATTGCGGTGCTTCTCCCGTTCGCTCTGGAGGGGGAGCCATTGTCCGGAATCTGCGGTCAACCGGGTGATCTGTAGGTAGAGCAATTCATCCGGGTTGGTGGCCGCGTGTTCGCTCCCAATATTTTGGAGGTAGACAAAGACGGCGAGAAGGAGGACGGCAACCCCGAGCCAGCAACGAGATGACCTCATGCGGCTTAGGCTAACTTCTCCGCCAGCAAATCTCCCACCATGGAGGGGTTGGCTTTACCTTTGGAAATTTTCATCACCTGACCTTTGAGGAAATTGAGGGCAGCCGTCTTACCAGCTCGGTAGTCAGCTACCGACTGAGGGTTAGAGTCTATCACCTGATCGCAGAGGGACCCGATGGCCCCAGCGTCACTCTCTTGCTTGAGGCCTTTCTCTTCCACAATGACCGATGGACTCTGCCCGGTGGCCAACATATCGGCAAAGACCTCCTTGGCCTGTTTGCCATTGATGGTCCCCCCCGCTACCAAAGCGACGAGGGCGCTGAGCTGGGCCGGTTTGACTGGGCAGGCGTCGATGGCTTGGCCGGTCGCCGAGAGGGCGCTTTGCAAGTCGTTGAGAATCCAATTGGCAATCTGCTTCCCTCGGACGGAGTCGGCAGCGGCCTCCTCAAAATAGGCACCGAGTTTGAGGTTATCCGCTAAGACAGCGGCATCGTAGGCACTAACGCCAAAATCTTTCTCGTAGCGGCCTCGCCGCTGCGCCGGGGTCTCAGGCAAGGAGACTTGGGCCGCCACTAAGAGCTTTTCTGTCCGTACCGGCATGAGGTCCGGATCAGGAAAATAGCGGTAATCGTGAGCTGACTCTTTGATCCGCATCAGCTGGGTTTCCCCGAGGTCATCATCCCAGCGGCGGGTTTCCTGCTCCAGTGAACCCCCACGACGCAGCACTTCGGTCTGGCGCTCAATTTCGAAAGCCAAGGCCCGGCGGACACCGCTGACCGTGTTGAGGTTCTTCAGCTCGATCTTGGTGCCAAATGTTTTGGTCCCAACCGGGCGGATCGAAACATTGACGTCACAGCGCATCTGCCCTTTTTCCATGTCGGCGTCGCTCACGTTGGCATAAATGAGGTGCTGCTTCAGCGAGGTAAGGTAGGCAAATGCCTCCTCAGGGGTGTCGATTTCCGGCTCGGAGACGATCTCCATCAAGGGGGTGCCGGCTCGGTTAAAATCAATACCCGAGGCACTTTCGAGGTGGAAGCTTTTCGCCACATCCTCCTCAAGGTGAATCCGGGTCAGCCCGATGACTTTGTCCGGATCGGCGATCTTCTTCTGGGCGTCCTTGGGGTAAGCCAAATTATGCAAGGGCACCCCACCTCCGAGACAGAGGGGCATGTCGTATTGCGAAATCTGGTAGTTTTTGGGCATGTCCGCGTAGTAGTAGCTCTTGCGATCGAACTTGCAGACGTCGGCAATTTTGCAGCCCAGCATAAGGCCGCTCAAAACCGTCAGGCGCAGGGCCTCCTCATTCATGGCTGGCAGGGCCCCGGGCAATCCGAGACAGACGGGACAGGTATGGGTGTTGGGCGCCGCCCCGTATTCGACAGGGCAAGCGCAGAACATTTTACTGCGGGTCTTTAATTGTACGTGGACTTCGAGTCCGATCGTGGTGATGTAGTCACTACTCATGGCGATGGAGAGGGTGAAGGTGGCGGGTACTGCAGCGCGTAGTCGAGCGCTTTTTCGAAGGGGAAGCTAGCGAATGATTCCTGAATTTGCGGATCAGCGGCAATCTCGGCTAATTTGGGGCTAGTCAAAAGGGAAAAATAATCTCCCTCCTCGGCCGCTTTAGCCACCGCAGGATCAGCGAAGAGGGACATTATTTGGGGCTGCTGGAGCAGTTGCTGGGTTTGTGGATAAGCGAGAAATCTGGCGGTGACCTCGGGCGAACGGGTTACCTGAATCAGCTTGGTGATGAGCCCATACATGTCCGAGGGGACGATATCGACTCGCTCAACCAACTGCCCCGTCAGCCCCTGCTCAAGCGATGCTTTCATCGCCATAAGTTGGACATCGGCCGGGGTCCCCTGACCGGCTTCAGCCACGGCCCCCATGGTCCGCAGCATGGAGACCCCGCCCCAGAGGACGAGAAGTCCGAAAATCAATCCACAGAACGCACCGCCGAAGCCATAGACAAGTCGGACAATCCCCGCGCCTTGCTGGGAAGTTTTTTTGAAGAGCAAAGAAGCCAACAGGACGGCGGTGGCGTAAAAGGCCAAACCGGCGATGAGACCAAAAATGATCCGACCGGCTGGCAAGGGCAGAGGGATGACCCAGTCGGAGATCGGGCCGGTCATCCAAGCAAAGATCCAACCGATCCCTCCGGCGGTGAGGAGAGCGACAACGCTGATACCATGGCGAACAAGGCCACGGCGCCATCCACGCCAAATCTCAAAACAAAGATAGAGGGCTGCCAGCAACGGCAGCCACGAAGCCCAAACCAGAGGCCACTCAGGCATCGGCCGCTTTTTGGGCCCGCTGCCGCAAGGCGTGGTCACAGAGCACCAGCCAGACCATCGACTCGACGATGGGTACGGCGCGAGGCAGGACGCACGGGTCATGACGCCCCCGAGCAGCCAATTCCGTGTCCTCGCCCTCAGCGGTGACGGTCTGCTGGGCCTGAGAGATTGTCGCCGTCGGCTTGAAAGCGACCCGGAAGACAATCTCCTCGCCGTTGCTGATCCCTCCCTGAATGCCCCCCGAGCGATTGGTTACAGTGCGGGGGCGGCCTTGGCGCATGACAAAGGCATCATTGTGCTCCCGACCAGTCAGTTTGGTCCCCTCGAAGCCAGAGCCAATTTCAAATCCCTTGGTTGCGGGCAAGCTGAGCATGGCCTTGGCCAAGTCAGCCTCCAACTTATCAAAAACCGGCCCGCCCAGACCAGCGGGGCACCCACGGACGACGCCCGTGAGCAGGCCGCCGACAGAATCCCCTTGCGATCGAGCCTCCTTGATCCGAGTGATCATTTTTTCAGCTGCCACCGCGTCGGGGCAGCGAACGGCATTGGCCTCAATTTCCCTCTTAGTAACCTTTGCCGCGTCCACCTCAGATTCAATTTGATGGACCCGACTGACCCACGCCAGCACCTCAATACCGGGGTGAAGAGCATCGAGAATCTTGCGGGCCACCACCCCGGCAGCGACCCGACCGATCGTCTCGCGGGCGGAGGCCCTTCCCCCACCCTGCCAATTACGGATGCCGTATTTGGCCTCGTAGGTGAAGTCGGCGTGGGAGGGACGGAAGGCAGTCTCCATTTCCTTGTAAGCCTCGGGACGAGCGTCCTTGTTACGCACCAGAATGGCAATCGGCGTGCCTAGGGTCTTGCCTTGGAAAACTCCGGACAGAATTTCGCAGCGGTCCGCCTCTTTACGCGGGGTCACGATATCACTTTGCCCCGGACGTCGCCGATCGAGCTGCTCTTGAATATCCTCTTCCTTCAGCTTGAGTTGAGGCAGGCAGCCGTCGATGACGACGCCAACCCCACCGCCGTGGGACTCGCCCCAGGTGGCGATTCGGAGAAGTTGCCCGCTAGTACTAGACATAAGACAAATGGTATAACCGAGGGTTCAAGGGAAGCGAGGATACTTCGAGAAGTCCGGTTTCCTCTTTTCGAGGAAGGCCTGCTTCCCCTCTTTAGCCTCCTCGCTCAGGTAATAGAGGAGGGTGGCATTACCCGCGAGATCCTGCAGCCCCATCTGGCCATCACAATCGGCATTGAGAGCCGCCTTGAGGCAACGCAAGGCCATAGGAGAGCCCTCAAGGATTTCCCGGCACCATTGCAGCGTCTCCGTCTCCAGATCCACCAAAGGGACGACCTTGTTGACCAGTCCCATCTCGAAGGCCTGTTGGGCGTCGTATTGTCGACAGAGAAACCAAATTTCACGGGCACGTTTTTGACCGACCACCCGGGCCAAGTAACTCGCTCCCAGCCCCCCATCAAAGGATCCTACTCGCGGACCAGTTTGACCGAATCGAGCATTATCCGCCGCGATGGTCAGGTCACAGACAACATGGAGGACGTGTCCACCCCCAATGGCATAGCCGGCCACCATGGCCACCACGGGTTTGGGAAGACCGCGAATCTGTTTCTGGACATCCAGAATATTGAGCCGAGGCACCCCATCACCCCCGACATAGCCACCCTCTCCCCGCACCTTCTGGTCTCCACCAGAGCAGAAGGCCTTTTCTCCCTCGCCGGTGAGAATGACGACTCCGATCGAGCCATCCTCACGGCAGTGCTCAAAGGCATTCTTCAATTCATCCACTGTCTGGGGCCGGAAGGCATTGCGCACTTCGGGCCGGTTGATCGTGATCTTAGCGATCCCGTCCTCCGTCTGCTCAAACTTCAGATCGTTGTAGTCTTTGATTTTGTGCCAGACCGTTTTTGTCATAAAGAGGAGAATGCCACGACGAGTGGGCTGATGCCAGCACGGCGTCGCCCGAAATTAGATGCGGGTACCTAACCACCGTTTCCTTAAAAGGAACCAACTCACATTTTTAACTACTAGATTGAGTAGAGATCAGATGGCAGCGGAACCAAACTCAATGAAGACGAAGACAAAACTAGTCTGCCTTTATCACGCCCATTGAAACTAATTCCTGTTAATCCCCAAGAGCAGGGCTAAAATATTTTAATGACTAAAATAGTCATCGTCAGCATCTTCGCATCCCTACAAATTCTAACCGCCTCCTGCGCCGCATATATTCTAAGCGTAGCAGGTAAAACTTATACGAATGCCGTCCTCAAAAAAGAATACCAAACCACAATCAGTATTGGGCACGACGAAGGGTTTGCTTTCATCGACCGAGACAAACTCGC
>CAXMPH010000075.1:0-6252 GCA_964195055.1 uncultured Chthoniobacterales bacterium
CTACATCTGGTCGCTCGACCACAAAATGATTGGCCTGCAGTACTTGTGGACCAGTTTCTTTTTTCTCCTCATTGGTGGGCTGCTCGCCATGGGAATCCGTTTCCAGTTGGCCTACCCGGGGATGGAAGTTCCTTTGATCGGCGCTCTCCTGCCCTCCAGCGTGGCCATCGACGGCATTATTCTCCCCGGGGGCTACAACATGCTTTTTACCATGCACGCCACCGTGATGGTTTTCTTGGTGGTTATGCCCCTTCTCATCGGTGGGTTTGGTAATTACCTCATTCCTTTGAAAATCGGAGCGGGCGATATGGCCTTTCCAACTCTCAACGCTATGAGTTACTGGCTCTACGTTGTCTCGGGCTTGGTTATTCTTTCGAGTTTCTTCGTCGATGGTGGCGCCGCTTCCTCTGGTTGGACGGCTTATGCTCCGCTGAGCTCCACTGCGGCCTACAATAATAATACCCAAATTGGGCAAAGTCTTTGGTGTATAGGACTCTTTATTAACGGATTGTCCTCTATCGCCGGCGCGACCAACTACGTCACCACCATCGTCAACATGCGTGCTCCGGGCATGACCATGTTTCGTCTTCCTCTCTCCGTTTGGTCTCTCTTCATCACCGCATGGTTACTCATCTTTGCCGTGCCGGTGCTCTCGGCAGCAGCCGCCATGCTTTTCACAGATTTGAACTTCGGCACAACCTTCTTTGCCGCCCAAGGTGGACAACCTCTGCTGTGGCAGCACCTTTTCTGGTTCTTTGGGCACCCTGAGGTCTACATCATGATCCTGCCTGCCATGGGTCTAGTCTCCGAGATTTTGCCGGTCTTTGCTCGTAAGCCCATCTTCGGTTATAAGGCGATGGTGTGGGCCATGGTGGCGATTGGTTTTCTAGGATTTGTTGTTTGGGGGCACCATATGTTTGTTAGCGGGATGAATCTCACTCTGGGGGCAGCTTTTTCTGTCTCGACCATGATTATTGCGGTTCCCTCGGCGATTAAGACCTTCAATTGGATGGGTACTGTCTGGCGCGGTTCCATTACCTTCACCACCCCGATGCTCTTCGCTCTCGCCTTTGTCTCCATGTTCGTCATCGGCGGCCTCAGCGGTATTTTCATGGCCTCCACTCCGGTTGACCTGTTTGTCCACAATACCTATTTCATTGTGGCCCACATTCACTACGTCCTCTTTGGGGGAAGCCTCTTCGGTGCCTTTGCCGCCATCTACTTTTGGTACCCCAAGATGTTTGGCCGGATGATGAATGAGACCCTGGGCAAGGCTCACTTTTTTGCCACCTTCCTCTTCTTCAACCTAACTTTCTTTCCCATGCACAACCTCGGTCTGGGCGGGATGATGCGTCGCATCGCTGACCCCACAGTCTACGAGCATCTCCGCGCTTTGCAGCCGATCAATGTCTTCGTCACCTGGGCCGCCTTTGGTATGGGATTGGCTACCTTCATTTTCCTTTGGAATTTTATTTGGAGCCTGCGCCATGGCAAACCGGCCGGCCGCAATCCCTGGAATTCCACCACCCTCGAGTGGACGGTGCCATCGCCTCCCGGTCACGGAAATTTTGAAACGACACCAGTTGTTTACCATGGCCCCTATGAATACAGCGTGCCGGGAATGAAGAAGGACTTCCTTCCTCAAAATGAAAAAGCCCCAGAAGGCGCTCTCTTGGAGGTTCATTAATTTCGTCCACCTAGGATGGGAAAAGCCATGAGCGCACCTGTTGCCTCCTTCGGATTAGCCCGGCGATTAATCTTCGCCTATGCTTCCTTGACCGTTGCCACGGCTTTTTTCCTCCTTCTTAGTGGCGGTCTAGTTACGTCCAAGGGGGTCGGTATGACGGTGCCGGACTGGCCAACGACCTACGGCTACAACATGTTTTTTTTCCCGCTCTCACGTTGGACCGGGGGAATTTTTTACGAGCATGGGCACCGTTTGATTGCTTCCGGCGTTGGTTTGATGACGGTCATCCTTGCCCTTATTCTCTGGTTCGGCGAGCCACGCCGGTGGGTTCGGGTTCTTGGCTACCTTGCCGGTGTCGCGGTGTGGATTCAAGGTGTCCTTGGCGTACTCCGGGTGACTTTGATTCTGGATGAGCTCGGCATCTTCCACGGCATGCTCGCCCAAGCCTATATCGGCCTTCTCGTGGTTATCTGTCTGGCCACCAGCCCAGGGTTTGCTACGGGTGGGGCACGGTGGCGCTGGCATGCTCCAGGCCTGCTTCGTTGGTCTATCGTCCTGACCGTCCTTGTTTACCTCCAACTCGCCCTTGGTGCCACCATGCGCCACGAGCATGCCGGCTTGGCCATTGAGGATTTTCCCCTAGCTTACGGCCAATTGTGGCCAACCCTCGATTCGGCAGAACTGGCCGCCCTCAATGTGCAGCGGATAGCTGAGGGCACCATGCCCACTTCACTCGGGCAAATCCATCTACAAATGCTCCACCGTTTCATGGCGGTCGTTCTACTTGGGGGATTCCTCGCCTACGCCTGGAAAGCTCGGGGAGCAGCCAGAGGGGTCAGATGGGCTTCTCGCTGGTGGGCCGGTCTCGTTCTTGTCCAAATCGCCCTAGGTAGCTGGACCATCCTTTCCAACAAGGCGGCGGATGTGACCACGGCACATGTGGGGGTCGGTGCCCTGATCTTGTTTTTGGGCGTGGCCCAGTGTTTTCTGTTGGCCGTATTTTCACCCCGGGCGCGAGAGCTTCGTCGAGAAAATGCTCTCACCTTGGAAATGGCCCGATGAAAGGAATTGCTCAAACCCGACCGCGCGGCGCCTCGACCGTGGCGGATATGGCCGAGCTGGTCAAAGCTCGGCTCAGCTTCCTCTCGGTTGCCACCGCCATGGCTGGTTTTGCTCTCGGGGTAAATGGGACATGGAATTTTCTACTTTTGTCGGCCACCTTGACAGGGACGGCCTTGAGCGCGGCCGGGGCGGCGGCCCTCAACCAGTGGTGGGAGCGTGACTACGATCGACTGATGAAGCGGACCCGAGACCGGCCGCTTCCGGCGGGCCGGATGCAGGCTTCCGATGCCCTGATCAGTGGGTTGATACTTTCCCTTAGTGGAGTTTCCTGTCTCGCTCTCTTCGCCAATCCTTTATCCGCCGCATTGGCCGCGGCTACCGTGCTGAGCTACATTCTTGTCTACACTCCTCTCAAGCGTATTACTTCGCTCAATACGATTGTCGGAGCAGTCCCCGGGGCCTTACCGCCACTGATCGGCTGGACGGCGGCTCGAGGGACGGTTAACGCGGAAGGCTTGACCCTCTTTGCCGTTCTCTTCCTGTGGCAGATGCCACACTTTCTTGCCATTGCCTGGCTCTACCGTGCCGATTATGCCCAAGGGGGGTTCAAAATGTTATCGGAGGGCGACGAGGGTGGGGTGGTGACTGGGCGTCAAGCGGTCATCTATTCATTGGCTCTTCTTGTGGTCAGCTTGCTCCCCTCAGTATTTTTCGGTTACTCCCCTTTCTATTTTTACGGGGCCTTATTTTTGGGTGCGGCCTTTTCTTCTCTGGCGGTCAATTTTGCGGTGAGCCATGGATCGGTTTCCGCGGCCCGCTGGCTCTTCCTTGGTTCCATCGCCTACCTGCCGTTCTTGCTCGGCTTGATGGTCCTCGCCCGATAAATGAACAAACCCGACGCCAAAACAAGACAGACCAACCGCCTTATTTTGGCTGGTTTGGCTGTTTTTGCTGTGGCCCTTTGCGCCCTCGTAATTTTATGGAAAACGTTTTTTACCTGAGACTCAAAATTTACCCGACACCATGACTACTGCGACCCTGACCGCCCAAAACGAGCCCTCTGCCGCTGCCTCGCAGCGCACTGCGGTGTTTGGCATGACCGTCTTCCTCGCCTCCGAAGCCATGCTTTTTGCGGGTTTGATCGGTGGCTACATCGTCCTACGCCTGAGTTCGGCGACTTGGCCTCCCTCGCCAGACCTCCCAAAATTGCCGGTCCTGCTCACGGGAATTAATACCATCTTTCTCGTGGCCAGTAGCTTTACCTACCACTTCGCTGAGGTAGCGGTGAAGAAGGGAAAAAAGGGTCTTCCTTGGATGTTCGTCACGGTTTTTCTCGGGACTCTCTTTCTCTGCGTTCAAGCCTATGAGTGGTACCACATGCACCATGAGGGACTCTGGTTTAATACGGGTGGTGCCTACGGCTCGTCCTTTTTTGTCCTGACCGGTTTTCACGGATTACACGTCTTCGTTGGGGTTTTGATGATTGCCTGGGGCCTCTTGAGGCAGCTGGGCGGAGCCTACACGGCGCAGAGCCACACCTACCGCATTCTCGCTGGGATGTACTGGCACTTTGTCGATGTGGTCTGGGTTTTTCTCTACTCCATTCTTTATCTGCTCTGAAAATTGAAACCACTAAGGGTACTGGTTTGGCAGTAGCCCAATGAGTATGTCCGATTTTAATCAGAAAAATATTACTTCCCCCCCCAGGCGAGGCTTGGCTTGGGCCGGTCTTTTTCTCGTTTCGGTTCTGGCTGTTATCATGGGCTATTCGGCTTGGCGTGGTTCAGAGCGCCGCGAGGTGGAGCAGCTGCCCGTCCTCCGAGCTGTTCCGGATTTCAGCCTGATCGATCAAAACGGTGACGAATTGACCAAGGCAGACCTCGACGGAAAGATTTGGATTGCTGACTTTATTTTTACCCGTTGTCAGGGACCATGCCCCCTCATGACCTCGCGTATGATTGAGTTGCAGAAAGCTCTGATTAAGGCGCCTTCGGTGCAGCTGGTCTCTTTCACGGTTGATCCTGAGCACGACACCCCGGAAGTTTTGCAAGAATACGCCGCTAGAAATGGAGCGGATGCCGAGCGTTGGAAATTCCTCACCGGTGCCCCAGAGGTGATAGATGAGGTGGTCACTCAAGGCTTCATGCAAACCTTTGGGGAAGACGAACTGGGTGATCCGATCCATGGAACCATGTTTCTTGTTGTTGATGGTAGTGGGATGGTGCGGACGGCGCGAATGCTGGAAGACCCTGAATTGATCCCAAAAATTCTCATGGATACAGGCAACCTCCTGCGGGAGCAGTCGGTTGACTCGACTCGGTAGCCTTGAAGCGCTAACTTATTACTCTGATGAAACTCTGCACCGCCGTTTTCGCCTTGCTCGCTCTCCCAGCCCCTTTGCTCGCCTGTGCCGGTTGCCGCGAACCGGGAGAAGATGTCGAAGCCATTACCGTCATGGCCGGAGTCGGATTCTCTTGGAGTGTCCTCTTCATGTTGGTCTTTCTTTTCGGGCTCTGTAGTGCCCTTGGCTGGTTTGTGGTCAACACGGTCAAGGCGGTGGATGCTGGGTGTTCCTCCAACCCGTGAGCGTCAACGACCTTCCGGCGGTTAACGCCTCGCTCAATTCTCTTTCGACCCTTCTCCTTCTCGCGGGATGGTGGTTCATCAAACACGAACGCAAGGCTCAGCATATCGCCTGCATGGTTTCTGCCTTAGCCGTCTCGGCCGCCTTCCTCACCTGCTATCTCATTTACCACTACCACGTTGGCTCGGTAAAGTTTACCGCCCAAGGCTTGGTCCGTCCCGTTTACTTCTTCATCCTTATCACCCACGTCATCCTTGCGGTGGTTATTGTGCCACTGGTCGCCCTCACGGTGGTTCCGGCCCTGCGAGCCCGCTTTGACCGCCACCGGAAATGGGCGCGGGTCACCTTGCCCCTTTGGCTCTACGTTTCCGTCACTGGGGTGATCGTCTACCTCATGCTCTACGTTTGGTTTCCTTCGGCCAGTCTGGCCGGGTAATCAATTTCCGGGCAGTTCGGCGTCGAAGTGCGCCATCGATTTAAACTGGGCAAAGCGCTCAAGGATGTGGCTCTGTTCGACCGAGCGGAGTCGCTCCAGACTAAAGGCCTCCACGTTATAGCTGGCGAGAACACTACCGACCACCACCGCAGATTTGAGGGTGTTGAAGGTGATTTCTTTCTCTCCGCAGCTAGCCAGATAACCGGTCAGGCCTCCGGCAAAAGTGTCGCCCGCGCCGGTGGGATCATGAATGTCTTCCAGTGGGTAGGCGGGACAGCTAAAAAAGTCATCTTCACCGAAAAGGAGGCATCCGTGCTCACCCTTTTTGATCGCAACCAGACGGGGGCCGAGGGATTGAATCTTTTTTCCAGCTTTGATCAAGCTACTTTCCTTAGTCAACTCGCGTGCCTCGCTGTCGTTGAGGATGAGCATATCAATGCGCTTGAGTAGTTCCAGCAGGGCTGGCTGGGCGATGTTGATCCA
>CAXMPH010000076.1:0-1806 GCA_964195055.1 uncultured Chthoniobacterales bacterium
TCTCTACGAGAGAGGGTTGACGAGGCCTTGTCGGCCAGCCACCACTTTTATTTCTCTGCGAGAGAACTAGGAGAGGGCTTTTCTTCTTTTAGTTAGACGAAGGGCGAGGACCAAAAGCATGCCACATCCGAGAAACGTGGAAGGTACCCAGGGGAGGGCCATGGCGAAGATGTCATTCTCACTTGCTCCCACCTGGGTCAGACGAAGGTGTCCGGTCAGTTGGGCAAAGAGAAGTCCGGCGGCGGCGTAGCCAAGGTTGAAGGCCACCCCACGGAAGCTCAGGACCGTTGCCCGAACTCCGGATTTAATCCACAGATTGAGGTAATTGGAGGTGAAGAACTGGAGGGATGACATAGAGAGGCCAAGAGGAATGACCACCCAAGCACCCCAAAGAGGCCAAGCCAAAGCGGTGCCGATCAATCCGGTGAGGGCGAGAGCCGAGACAATGGCAAAGTTGGACACCGGTCCGAGACTGGTGCTCATGCGTTTGGCTAGGGGGGCGACGGCGAAGCCCAAAAGTGCCAGCCCAGATCCGAGGATGCCGTTGGCATATTCGGGGAGCTGGATTAAGCGGTAGTAGTTGCTTCCGAAGGTGAGAAAGAGCCGGACAAAGCTGTCGATAAGCAGCGCCGCCACCATAAGAAAAAGGATCCGGCGGGAAGTAAAAACATAGAAAGCACCGTGGAGGACGTTTTGCCAAGCTCTCCTGATGGTGTGCTTGCCCGAAGGGGTGGCCGAGGGCGGTTCGCGGAAGTTGAGGGCCACGATCAAGCAGAAAACCGAGGTAACTAAGGTAGCGTAGACGGGCCAGCGTACCGTGGAATGGGGAGAGGGAGTCCAACCAGTCCAGCCGAGCAGGGAAACCATAAGGCTTTGATCGAAAAGGACGGCCCCGCTAACCATGGCGAGGAAGAACCCTCCAGATTTCCAGCGCATCAGTGACTCGAGCACTCGTGGCCATGTTTTTTGGCGGTTTCTCGTGGGGAGAGAGTCGAAGGCGAGGGCTTCGTCTGCCCCACTGGCTGAGGCTTCGGCGGCTCCACTGAGTACCCGATTGAGGACAAGCAACCAGAAAAGGAGGGTGGGGTTTCCGGTTGGAGCAAAAGTGAAGACAACCATTTCGGCCACCATGAGGGTGGCCGCGAGCACGACCATCTGCTTGCGCCCGATGACGTCGGCGAGGGCACCGGAAGGAATCTCTAGGACAATGATGACAATGGCCCAGACAACATTGAGTAGGGCGTATTGCTCGAGAGTCAGCCCGAGATCGAGGAAGAGGACCCCGATGACCGGGTAATAGAAGCGGGCATGAAAGAGGACCCGGAAGGCAACAAAAAGCGGAAGATTACGACGGAGACTAGAAGTCCCCGCAGGCACAGGATTCATGGATGGCGGGTGGTTAGACTCAGTACTTAGGCGCCCGCACCGTGGCTGCCTCGAGATCATCACGGCGCCGATCAACGATGCTGTCGGCGATTTCGGTGATCATCTCTTCGATGATCAGGCGCAGGTGGCTGCTCGGGCGGTAGTCGGCCGGAGCAATGTGGCGCACCCGGTCAGCATGAGCGGTGAGCTGGTAGCACTTCTGAAAGCTCAGGCGTGACTTATCTTCTGGATTGTAGACGGCAATGGCGCGACCACCAGTCTGCTTCATTACGGTAAAGCAGGGAACGTCAGTCGGTCCATCGCCTACATAAATCATATTTTCGAAGGGAATGGGGCGCATCTCGGGCGGGACGTGGTCGTTGACGTCTTGGGAGAGGTCGAGCATTCCCTTGTTGATCCGGAAAAGGAACTGGGTTTTCT
>CAXMPH010000076.1:1816-6209 GCA_964195055.1 uncultured Chthoniobacterales bacterium
GGTGTGGCTGATGACCCGCTTGGGAAAGGTGATGCGACCGTGGCTGTCCTCCGCATACTCGCAGCCGAAGATTTTTCGGACATGCGGTTGGATTCGGCTACCGACAATCAGCTCCTTTAGGCCGGAACTAACGATGTAGTGTTCCAGCTTAATCCCATGAGCAACATTCCAACCCATGGCATCTTCGACATTGTTTAGTCGGGCCTCGAACTCGGTGAACATTTCGGGGATTCCCGGGAAAAAACTTAGATTGGCTCCAAGTTGCCTGAGCTGGGTGTTGGTCGGACGGTCCATTTCGAGGTAGTCGAGCAGCACCTTCATGTAGGCCAGCTCATTGTCGTAACTGTGCCTTTGCACTAACTCGCCGCACCGCTGCCAAAACTGTTTTGCATCGATTCCGAAATGAGGAAAAATGACCTCCTCTTGCATGTAGTGGGGGCTCAGCGTCTGATCGTAATCGTAAATGATCGCAATGGTATTTTGTGGTACAGACATAAGTTAAGGAGCTCCTAAGCGAACATCGTGCATAATAACCGCATGTGCTGGGACGGCGAGCAGCTTTGTCAGGAGAGCCCCCGACGGTGATGGAGATCATCTACAATCGGGGGGTAGAAGTGCGTCATCTTGGCCTCTGGCTTGATCCCAAGGTGAAGCGCGACTTTGCCTTTGTCTCGCACGCCCACAGTGATCACACCGGGAAACATGGGGAAACTGTTCTTTCTCCGACGACCTCCCGACTGATGCGGGCTCGGATCGGTCCGTCCCGTCAGGAGCATCTTTTGCAATTTGGTCAAACCAAGGAATTGTCTGGGGCCCGCTTTACTCTTTTGCCGGCCGGCCACGTCCTCGGATCGGCTCAGCTTCATCTGGAGGATGGTCAGGGCAGCCTCCTCTATACCGGGGATTTCAAATTACGGCCCAGTCTGGCCAGTGAAACCCTCGAGTGGCGTCCAGCGGATACCCTCATCATGGAAACAACCTTCGGCAAACCAGAATTCATCTTTCCACCGACGGAGAAGGTCCTCGCCGAGATGGTCCAATTTTGTCGGGAGGCACTGGATGAGGGGGCCGTTCCGGTCTTGCTCGGCTATTCTCTGGGCAAGGCGCAGGAAATTCTTTGTGCGGTGGCCGCGGCGGGCCTGCGCCCTATGCTGCACCCAGCGGCGGCTAAGATGACCCGGCTCTACCGTGAGGTTCTTCCCCAGATTCCCCACTTCATCGAATATGAGGCCTCCCAAGTCGCGGGGCATGTCTTGATTTGTCCGCCGAGTGGGCGGCGCTCGCCGATGGTCTCCCGCTTAGCTAAGCGCCGGGTCGCCATGGTGACCGGATGGGCTCTTTCTCCCGGGGCCATCTATCGCTATGGCTGCGATGCGGTTTTTCCCCTGAGTGACCATGCCGGCTACGATGATCTGCTCAAGTATGTTGAGCTAGTGCAACCTCAGCGCGTTCTCACCCTCCATGGGTACGCTTCGGAATTTGCCCAGGACCTGCGGCGGCGGGGGATTGAAGCTTGGTCCTTGGTGGGGGAAAACCAACTGGAGTTTGTCGGAATGCTCCCCTGATCCCTCCTTGATGGATCAAAGCCGACGATAATCGCCTAATGGAGGAGAGCCAAAAGTGGCCCCGGGTAAACTCCCAGCCAAATAATTAGAGCACAGAGGATGGCAATGGTCACCTTGGTCAGGCCATGGACCTGAATCTCGGGAGACTGGGTCTGGGAAGGTTGCTGCCAGTACATGGCTCGGATGACCTTGAGGTAGTAGTAGAAGCCAGAGGCTACGGTGACGACGCCGATGGCCACGAGGATATGGTGCTGCTGCTCCATCGCCGCCTCGAAAATGAAGAGCTTGCCGAGGAATCCGACGGTGAGGGGCAGGCCAGCGAGGGAGAGCATAGCCAAGAGCATGGCAAAGGCGAGGTGGGGGGCGCGCTGGTTCAGACCGGCAAAGTCGGAGAGATCGTCCCCTCCGGTGGACTGAGCCACCACGGTCATGACCAAAAATGCCAGCATGGTCATCAAGAGGTAGGCTCCGAGATAGAATAAAATGGCGGTGCCAGCTAGGGGTGCCCCCAATGAGGCAACTCCGAGGAGAAGGTAACCAGCTTGGCCGATGCTGGAGTAGGCGAGGAGGCGTTTGAGGTTACCTTGAGGGATGGCGGCAAGGTTGCCGAAGATCATGGTGGCTCCGGCGAGGATGGCGATCAAAGGAATGATTTTTTCCTCGAGCAGGGGAACACCGCTGAAGACCGTGACCACTCGGAGGAGAACAATGAAGCCGGCCGCCTTAGAGGCTACCGAAAGAAAGGCGGCAACTGGGGTGGGGGCTCCTTGGTAGACATCGGGAACCCAGAATTGGAAAGGGGTGGCTGCGACCTTGAAACCGAGAGAGATGAGGATGAGGCCAAGGCCGAAGAGAAGGGCGGGGAGGGCTGCCTGATCAAGGACGGGGAGCTTTTCCGCGATGGCTGCCAAATTTGTTTGCCCGGTAACGCCATAGATCCAGGTGATACCGTAAACGAGAAATCCGGTGGAGAGGGCTCCGAGGACTAGGTATTTTGTCCCCGACTCGAGGCTATCTGGGTTTTTTCGGAGATAGGAAACAAGGATGTAGAAGGTGATCGTCACCAGTTCGAGCGAGACGAAAATCATGACAAAGTCGACGGCTGAGGCCATCCACATGAGACCAGCGCAGGCGAGAACGGGGAGGGTGTAGAATTCCCCGAGGCCGGCTCCGCGGCGTTCGGAGGGTAGGTTGGCCTCGACGGTGGGCGCGTACTCGAGGGACATGACCAAGACGATGATAGTGGAAAGAAGGGCCAGCTGTTTGAAGAAGATGGCGAGGAAGTCAGCGCTGTAGAATTGAGCGTAGGGAGCACTGGGGTTCAGCGCCGCTGGGTTGACCCAAAAAGTAGCCACGAGGACGGCCAGCAGACCAAGAATCCCGGTGAGGGCGATCGAGCGCTTCGAGCCGGGGCCGGCGAACGCCTCGGCCAGGAGCATGATGACGCCGAGAACAATGACGGCGACTTCGAGGTAGAGCGGATTCATCAGGTCAAGAAGGCGAAAACGGGGGTGAGGTAGTCGAGGAGGAGTCCGGGACGGAATCCGGTGATGAGCAGAGCGGCGAGGAGGAGGATGACGGCCCATCGGGTACCCGGGGAAATGTCGTTGAAGTCTTCCGCTACCGCCGAGCCACGGCTGCCCCAGAAGATACGGCGGTAGGCTCGGAGCATGTAGATGGCGGAGATAACCACCCCCCAGAGAGCCAAGGCCGTCACGGTCTGGAACCAATCGAAGCTACCGGCGGCGCCCCGGGAGAAGGCGCCGAAGAAGATCATTATTTCACTGGCGAAGGTAGCGAATCCGGGTAGTCCGATTGAGGCCATGGTGGCAAAGCCGAAAAGGAGTCCAAGTTTGGGAGTGACCCCAGCCATTCCGCCCAGCTCAGAGAATTCTAAGGTCCCGGTGCGGCGAGAAATTTCTCCACACAAAGCAAAGAGAACCGCGATGGTAAGCCCATGGGCGAAAAGCATAAGGGAGAGGCCTCCGAGGCCAAGCTGGTTGAGGGCAACCAGCCCGAGGAAAGCGTAGCCCATGTGCATCACGCTGGAATAACCAAGCATGAGATCAAGGCGCTTCTGGGCGATGGTGACCAAGCCGAGGTAGAGGATGTTGCCGAGGAGAAGAACGAGCAGGAGGTTAGCGAATTGCTGAATTTCCTCGGGGAAAATCGGTACGGCGATGCGGAGAAGTCCGTAGAGCCCGAATTTTTTGAGGACGCCGGCGTGGAGCATGGCTGCTGGGGCAGGGGCCGAGGCATAGGCTTCGGGAGCCCAGCTGTGGAAAGGAAAGAGTGCGATGAGGATGCCGAAACCAAAGAGAATGAGAAGGTAGACGACTGGTCCGGGATCGAGGATACCGACTTGGCCAAGGTGCTGAAGTAGTCGGATGTCGAGGGTGCGGAGGCCGGGCGGTACCGCCAGCCAGAGGCCGATCAACCCCAGCAGGAGAATGAAGCTGCCGAAGGCCAGATAAAGGGTTGTCTTCCAAGCAATGCGCTGGCGTTCTCCTGAACCCCAGATTCCGATGAGGAGGAAGGTTGGGATGAGGGCAAGTTCGTGGAAGGCGTAGAAAAAGAAGAGATCGATCGAAGCAAAGGCGCCGATGGCTCCGGCAGAGATGAAGAGGAGGCAGGCGTAAAACATCCCTGGAGATTTCTCCATCGAGGGAGTTACCCAGATAGCGGCAAAGGTGACTAGGGTGGAAAGAAGCAGGAGAACCATGCTGAGGCCATCCGCCCCTAGGGAAAAGTTGAGGCCATAGGCGGGGAAGATCGGGGTTTCTCCGACGAATTGAAATCCTCCAACCTTCAAATTGTAAGAGGCCAAT
>CAXMPH010000077.1:0-6060 GCA_964195055.1 uncultured Chthoniobacterales bacterium
GGCCAACGACATGGTCGATGCCATCGAAAAACACATCAAATCTGCCAAAGTCGAAGTCGAGCAGGTGCAGCGGTTGGAGAACCGGCAGTTTGCCTACCTCAGCCAGAAAGAGACCTCGGGCTATTACGTCAACTTCATCGTTGCCGCCACTACCGCCCAGATCGACGAACTTCGCACCGCTTGGAAACTCGATACCTCGATCCATCTGCAGCACTACCAGAAACTGAAACCAGTCGCTCAGGCCGCTTAGGCGACCTAGGTAACCATCACACCTACTTACCATGGCATCCTACAACAGAGTCGTTCTTCTCGGTAACTGCACCCGCGACCCCGAGCTGAAATACACCCCCAAAGGCACTGCGGTGACCGAACTCGGTCTCGCGGTCAATCGCTCCTACTCCGTTGATGGGGGAGAAAAAAGAGAGGAAACCACTTTTGTCGATGTCACCTTCTGGGGACGCACCGCGGAGATCGCCGGTGAGTACATCAAGAAAGGACGTCCCGTGATGATCGAGGGGCGCTTGCAGCTCGATTCTTGGGAAGACAAGCAGAGCGGGCAGAAGCGTTCTAAGCTCAAAGTTGTCGGTGAAAATCTGCAGCTTTTGGGTGGGCGTGACGGTGGCGCCGAGGCCGGTGGAAGCCGTCCTCCCGCTAGTACCAGCGCGCCGCGTTCGGTCAAGCCAGCTCCGGCGAGCTCGGAAGCGGCCGATGACGATATCCCCTTTTGATTTAACCCGGGAACCGAGACCCCTAGCTGTCTTTCGTGGCGGCCTTCGAGGTGGTCTCGTCTTTTAACTCGGCTAGGGGAGACTCCTCTTGGTCTTCCCATTGGGCTTCGATCTCGCGCCTCCAGCTTTTTGAAAGCAGGGGGCGCGTCATTCCGTACAACAGGTAGGCAATGAAGAGCATCGCTGGCATCCACTCGTAGTTCATCGCGGTGAAGATGAGGACGACGATGATGATGAGAAACTTGGGGATGGAGCGACGGGTGCGCCAATGCACCGCCTTGAAGCTGGGATAGCTCACCTTGCTGAACATCATGAAGGAGAGGAAGAGCATCAGGGGAGGTAGGGCATACTTCCACGGCCCGATTTCCCGTTGTCCGGCATCGAGCCAGAGCATGAAGAGGGTGAGGGAGGCGATCAGCCCCGCCGCTGCGTGAATGTGGAAGCCCTCAAAATGTTTCTGGGCCGGGTGACTATTGTCGGCGTCGACGCAGTTGAAGCGGGCCAGTCGGAGGCCGCCGCAGAGGAGGTAGACAAAGGCGACAAGCCAGCCGTAGCGATCGAAGTCGCGGAGGACGATCTGAAAGACGAGGAGGGCGGGGGCGAGGCCGAAAGAGACGATATCAGCCAGAGAATCAAACTCGCGGCCGAAGGCGCTCTCGCTTCCACCCAGTCGGGCCACCCGACCATCGAGGAGGTCGAAAATGCAGGCACCAAGGATGAACCAGATGGCGAGGTGAAGTTGCTCGGCCGGACTAAATCCGGTTTTCATCAAAGTGGCCGCCGCAAGGATGTTGAGCACCGCGGCGAAACCACAAAAGAGGTTGCCGGCGGTCATTAGGTTCGGGAGCAAATAAATGCGGACCCCTTGATTGTCTGGTTGGTTGTTCATCCTATTACTTTTTCTTCGGCGGGCTGGGTGGTCGCTTGGTCCCGCTGGCGTATCTGGGCCAGTACGGTAGCTCCAGCCATGACCTGCTCTCCCACCATGGTTTTCATTTCCGCTTCGAGGGGGAGAAAGATTTCCGTGCGCGATCCGAAGCGAATCATGCCGAAGTGCTGCCCCCGCTTGAGTTGGTCCCCCAGCATGGCCCAGGGGACAATTCGGCGGGCGATGGCCCCGGTGATTTGCCGAACTACCAGAGTGGTTCCATGACAATCGAATCCCCAGGTCCGAGCCGTGTTGTGGCCCGAGGCCCTCGGGCTGCGGGCATCGTGGTAGGTGCCATCAACTGCGGCGGTGTAGATGACCCGCCCCTCGGCTGGAGCCCGGTTAACGTGGACGTCGAAGACCGAAAGAAAAATCCCGATTCGGCGCATCCGCTGATTAGTCAGTTCTTTTTCTTTCATCTCTTCGATGTCGGTGATCCGTCCATCGGCGGGGGAAACGATCAATCCCGGTCCGTCCGGAATACGCCGCCGGGGGTCTCGGAAAAAATAGAGAGTGAAGGCGATGAGGCCGGCGGGAAGGATGGCCCACCATGGTGAAAAATTCTCAACCACGCCCCAGAAGACGAGAAGGACGAGTAAGATCCATTTGGCCTGCCAGAGGGTTTGAAAGCGCATCGGATAAAGATTACACGCTTGGGGTCGAGGCGAAAAACACTTTGATTGGATTCCCCTCGGCTAAGGCTTAGTTTATTCCACCATGACCCACAGCGAAATTACCATGACCCGGGATTGCAAAGTGATCCTCATCCCCAGCGGAGAGGAATCCACCCTGCTCGCCGGCAGTCCCGTTATTATCACCCAGTCCCTTGGCGGCACCTACACGGTGGCGACCCAGACGGGTTTGGCCCGGGTGGCCGAAGCCGACATCGATGCCTTGGGGATCGAGCCGGAGAAGAGCAAGGAGGCCGCCGCACCCGTCACCCCGGCGGGTAGTGGTAGTGGCGGCGAGGTCGCAGAAGATGACATCTGGGCGCAGCTCAAGAATGTTTATGATCCCGAAATCCCCGTCAACATCGTCGACCTAGGACTGGTCTATGATTTGGGCTTGGGGAAGAGCGAATCTGGAGGGACCACCGTGAACGTTAAGATGACCCTGACTGCCCCAGGCTGCGGCACGGGGCCGAC
The DNA here is from genome assembly GCA_964195055.1 of uncultured Chthoniobacterales bacterium. Taxonomy (GTDB): domain Bacteria; phylum Verrucomicrobiota; class Verrucomicrobiia; order Chthoniobacterales; family JACTMZ01; genus JACTMZ01. Next base: position 2,802 of record CAXMPH010000077.1, read on the forward strand.
CATCGCCGCCGATGCCCGCAGTCGCGTCATGACCATTCCGGGGATCGAGTCGGCTGAGGTGGACTTGGTGTGGTCTCCCGCCTGGAATCAAGGGATGATTAGTGAGGCGGGACGAATGAAGCTGGGATTGGTCTAGCGGGGGAGAGGAGGCACTTGCTCTTCCTCTACTCTTTCTCGCCGTTTCCGAGGAGGTCGCCGAGCCACCAACTGAGACCGCGCATGGCCAGCTCGGCCATGGCGATGGGGTGCTTCTCCAGCTGGTGGAGAAGCTGCGGGGTCAGGTTGTTTTTCGGCTCCTTCATCGTTCCCGAGAGCTCGATGGTGCACCAATGGAGGCCGTCCTCTGCGTGGGCGAAGACGGTGGAGGTGGCCGCAGGAAGCCAAGTCAGGGCGGCCGCGGGGAAGCCCGCTCGGACGAAACCGTGGAGGGTGCCGTCCGGAGCAACGTGAGCGTGTCCGCGCAAACCAGCCTGGCCCGGGGCGAGCACGTTGAGGTTCTCCATGTGGAAGCCGGTGGCATCCTGTTTCCAGGTGCAGGCCGCCTCGGTGATGCTCAGCTTGGCGTAGTCATCGGTCTTGAGAAATCGCCCGAGAAAAGTCTGAAAAGTGAACCCTTCCAGTTGGGTTTGAGAGAGCTCGAGACTGCCTCCTCCAAGTCCCTCGGATAACTGGGCCCCTTCCCAGGACCAGGACACTTGTCCTCGCAGATCTCCCTGGGCATGGCCGGTGATGGACTTCGGCAGGTAGGCCCCTAAGGGAACGCGGTCGATGCGAAGCGAGGCCGTCGCTGCCCCGCTCTCGATGTTCCAGCTCCCTTCGCCCTTCAAATCGATTTCCTTCTCTCCCGAGATTACCAGATTTTCCATTTGGAAAAGCCCGTCGGCCAAAGTGTAGTCGAGCGAGACTTGGGGAAAATCAAGTTGCTTAAATCTGAGATCATTGGCTCGGTCGGCCAAGCGGTTGAGGTACTCCCAGTTGGCCAAAGTTGTTCCCTCGAGAGAGAGTGAGCCACTTCCGGTGGCGTTACCCCCGGAGGTATCGGTGGCGTAGTTCAACTCGCCGTTGAGGCGCCCGGAAAGAATGGTCGCCAGCGCTTGGGGGAGGAATGGGACAATGTTGAGGGAGGTGAGCTGGGCCTGCGACTTGATGCTCTTGTCGGCACGCTGGCCGAGCCGCGCCGTCAGGTCGACGTTGCTATGGGGGGAGCCTTCTTCTCGGAGGTAGAGGTAGCCGATTTCGATGACCTCTCGGGTGACATAGACTTCGAGGGCGTCGATCGCCATGTCGGCATATCCGGGGTAGTGGAAGATGCCGTTGCGCCCGAAGTATTTGAAGTTGCGCCCGATCATCATGGAGCCGACGTGCAGATTGCTGCCGACAATCTTGGTTTGGCCGAGAGGGAGCTCGATGCTCATGTCGGGGCAATCGATCCACTTACAGAAGAACTGCGAGGGCATGATGAAGGCGTACCACGGCTTGGGTGGGGACACCGGATCTTTGGCCTTGAGGGCATTATCGGGATTGATCAGGCGGAAGTTGGCCGTCTTGATCGTGATCAGGTCGACTTCCCATTTTTTGCGAAAAATCGCCCACGGGTTGAACCACCCGATGGCTTCTCCGGTATCCAGCCCACCGATGGCTTGTCCCGGCCAACCTTGGCTGTGAAAGTTCTCTGCCTTGACCGACAGGTTTGGTCCGAGGGTCAAGGATCCAAAGGCTCCATCGACTTTCAAGGCGGTGGAAACCGACCGAGATAACATCTGGTGGAACCCCGGGCCGGCGACCCACTGGGACAGAGCTGGCGGAAGGTATTGGCGGAGGGCGAGGTAACCCCCTAGACCGAGAAGGAGCAGGAGAATGGCCAAGCCGAGGAGTAGGCGGAGACGAGATCGACCTCTTTTGGGGGTTTTATTTTGACGGGAAATTGGTGCTGACACCTCACCAGTGGAGGGAGGGATCCTTCCTTCTTCAAGACTTTTACAAACGGGGCCGCGGGGGTTTTTGCCTAGCCTTTCGGGGGCGGGCGGCCAGCCCAGATGCTCCGGGTGAGCCGATCTTATTATTTGGGAGGTGAAAGCCTCCCCAACTGTGCTAAGGTCTTGGATTCTTATGGCTGACTATTTGCGCATGGCAGGAATTCTTATTGAAGTTCTGCTGCTTTTTAACCTGATCATCATCGCCCACGAGCTAGGGCATTTTCTAGCGGCCCGCTGGCGCGGCCTTGTCGTGGAGAAATTCGGCATCTGGTTCGGTAAGCCACTCTGGAAGAAAACAATGGGTGGGGTGGAGTACAGTCTCGGATCGATCCCGGCGGGCGGCTTTGTCGCCCTGCCACAGCTTGCTCCGATGGAGTCGGTTGAGGGAGAGAGTAAGCATGATCGCACTCACCTGCCCCCCATCTCGGCCTTGGACAAAATCATCGTGGCCCTCGCCGGTCCAGTGGCCAGTATCACCCTAGCGGTTCTTTGTGCCGTTCTCGTCTGGTTCGTCGGTCGCCCGGTCAGCCAAGCCGAGACAACCACGGTGGTCGGCTACGTCCTCGCTGATGGACCGGCAGCTCAGGCTGGTCTTTTGCCGGGGGACAAGATCCTCGAGGTCAATCGCCAGCCTGTCACCAAATTTGCCGGCATGGGCGGGATGAGCCAGACGATCACCTGGAATGTCGTTCGCAGTGAAGAACCCCTCATTCCGGTGAAGTTCGAGCGTGATGGCGTCGTCCAGACCGTCGAGGTCGAACCGAAGACACCGGACCGAGAGGGGTGGGGACGTCGTCCCCTGCGTCAGATTGGCATTTTGCCGGCGATGACCCCCATGGTGGCCAAAGTTTTTCCAGATAGTCCGGCAGCGGAGGCCGGGATCCTCCCTCGCGATCTCATCACCTCGGTCGACGGTCAAATCCTCTACAGCATGATGGCCCTCTCGGACCATCTCGAAGGAGATCGGGTCGGTCAGCCAGTTGCTCTCACCATTGAGAGAGGCAAGGAAACGCTCAATCTGTCCGTCACCCCAGTCCTTCCCGAGGGGGAGGAGAAACCCCGGATCGGAATCTTGTGGGACGTTCGGGGGGTGACTGTCCTCCAGCATCCCAACCCGCTCCAATTGGTCGTCGGAAGCGTGCGTACCATGGTTGACACTCTGTCAGCTGTCTTTTCTCCACGGAGTGATATCAAGGCCGAGCACCTGAGCGGCCCGGTTGGGATCATGCGGATCTACTACCTCCTTTTTGAGTCTCCGGATGGTTGGCGCTTGGCCATTTGGT
>CAXMPH010000078.1:0-6023 GCA_964195055.1 uncultured Chthoniobacterales bacterium
CGGAATAGCGGATTAGTTTTACACTATGAAAATATTTGTAAGGATCGCCGCCAAGCATCTCTAATACGTTTACTGTGACGGTCGGCTAAGATGTACTACCTCGGTCTCATCGATTATTTCGTTATCGCCGTTATCCGTGATTTTTTTGATTGGGGTAGGTCTCTACTTCACTAAAAAAAGGGTTCGCCAATATGGATGCCTTCTTCCTCTCGGGAAGAACTCTGCCTTGGTACATTGTCGGAACTTCGATGATCGCGACAAGTTTCGCGGCCGACACCCCCGATAGCTGGGAACTGGTCGCTTACGAAGCCGAGGCGCAGCGTCTGACCATCAATGGGGACCGGCCCGTCTTTCCCGCAACCACTGCGGTCGGGGGTCAGCTTGCCCGAAGAATTTGCGGTGGGTACACGCTCGAAATTGGACACGATCTGCCTCACTGGGTTTGGGGGAACCGACTTCCTAGGAGGTCGGGGAAAAGATCGAAGGAAAATTTGTGGCCTTGGGCCAACGCTTTGCCGAGGAGGCTGACCCGCAGGTGAACTACGACCCGGAAAGCGAGTCGTGGACGGCGTTGCTCTCCCTTGTTTTCCCGAGAATATCTCGCCGAGAACTGTGATCCCGTGGAGCTGCCTCAGCCCGGCGTCATTACATTGGCTCGCTCTGCTCGCCCGCTCAGGCCTCCATCCTGACGGGGCGCTACCACTAGCGCAGCTGGGTGGTCGATACTCACTGTGGCCCAAGCGTCATGGACGAGAATGAGGTGACCCTCGCCTCGATTCTGCGCCAGCAAAGCTATGACACGGGCCTCTTCGGCAAGCAGCACCTTGGGGCTGTTCCAATTCGGGTGGGCGCCCTGATCTGGGTTGTCGGTGATTCTTGCCTCGAGGCAGCGGGTGGGAAATAATTTCCGACTGAAGTAGCAAGTCCTTCCCCGAACTCTCATGCCTAGTTCAAAAAAACATCCGCAAGTCATAACGCTCAGCCAACCCTAGCCCAGATCGGGGTGCAGGCCGGTGTCTCTATCTCGGCGGTCTCCCGCATCTTAGCGGGTAAAAAAGCGGACACTTTTGCCAAGGACACCGTCAAGCGGGTCAAGGACGCCGCCGAGCAACTGCGCTACCGCCCCAATCGACTCGTTCGCGGCATGCAGACGGGGCAGACTGGCTTGGTCGGGGTTGTTATCCCGGCCTACTACGATTTCTACGGCTTGGTCATGGCTGGGATTCACGATCTCCTAGTCGAACACGATCGGCACCCGGTGGTGCTTTGGAGCGAGGCCGATTCCTACACCCAGAAAGGAAGGGCCGAGTTGGAGCAAATCCATGCCCTAGTGGACCTGCGTGTTGAAGGTATCATTCTCAAGCCTATCTTCGAGGCGGCCTCGGATCAGTGCCTGCACGAGATCATCGACCGAAATATTCCCCTTGTGGTAGTGGATCGGGCCTTGCCGCGGGTGCATGCCTGCTTTGTTGGGTCCGACGACGAGGGAGGGATGGCCCTTACTCTTGAGTTCCTCAAATCGCTGGGGCACCGCAGTATTCTCTACTTCGGGCCCGCGACAACCGTCACCACTGGCCTGCACCGTCTCCAGGCTTTCCGAGCCTTCATGTCGCAGGAATCGGAGTTGCAAGCTCACGAATTTTTGACCAAAGATTGGACCCCTCAGAGCAAAGATGCCTCAGCTTTTCTGCGTCAGACTCCCTCAGTCACCGCGGTGGTGGCTGTTAATGATAATTTCGCCCATGCCGCTTGTCAGGCCGCCGAGGAACTTGGAATCTCCGTCCCGCAAGACCTCTCCGTCATGGGGTATGGCAACTTGGGTTTTTCTTCTTTCATGTCCCCGGCTCTCACCACCGTGGATCAGCATCCGTACGAGATCGGGCGGGCGGCGGGGACACGTTTGATGTCGCGGATTAATAACCCGTCAGAGTCCTCGCGGAAAACTTTTCTTCCGCCCGACCTTATCGTCCGAGATTCGACGGGTCCGGTTGCCCAAGAAAGGCCGATGGGCTCCCCCGGATCTTGAGGTAATCAGCCATGGTTGTCAGCCGGATGAGTCGGGGCACCTCAAGGCTTTATTTATTCTTTTTCCTCAATATCTTCCAGTCTCGGTTGCCATCTGGTTGGTCGCTGGCGCTCAGGCTTAAGGGGTTCCCACGGAGGGTATTTCGTCTCTGCCTTCCTCGAAGATATGTCGCGAGCGAGTTCGGCAGCTTGATTGAGTTCGACCATGAGGCATTTTTTCTCTTACTCGGATAGAAAGGTATCTCGTCCGGTTAAGCCATGAGTTGTCTCGGTTTTACAAATACCTGAATTGTAGGGGTTTTTCGGCTTTTCTTGGTCCTATGCCCCACTTAGCCACCATCAGACTGAGTGGCGGACAAAAGATTCTCTCTTAAGGCGACTCGATCACGGATGGTCAACGTCATCGCCGGTGGGGCAAAGGGGGGAAGGCCTCATCAGTCTGGGGCATGGCTATCCGCTCTTGTTGGCCTAGTCTCTGCGGCGGGCTCAACCGGGGCACCAACTCGAGCTTCTCAATCGTGGGGTGAGCGGCGATCGAGTGATGGAATTATTGGCCCGCTGGAGAACCGATGCCCTCGAGTTGCCGCCGGAGGTGGTCAGTATCCTAGTCGGGGTCAACGAGACCTGGCACCGCTTGACTAAGAACCAGCGTATTTCCCCCGCGGAATACGAAGTGGCCTACCGGAGGTTGCTCTCCCGCACCCGGTAGGCCTTACCCGAGGTGCAGCTGGTTCTCGGCGAGCCCTTCATCCTTGCCTGCGGGGTGGTCACGCCTAAGTGGGGGGAGGAAATGGATTGCCGTCGCCAGATCCGTCCGCCGGCTGGCGGCCGAGTGGGAGGCGGCCTTTATTCCTTTTCAGGACTCCTTCGATCAAGCGTGCCGAGAGCATCCTCCGAAATATTGGCTCCCTCATGGGGTTCACCCTTCGCCGGCGGGGCACGCCCGGATGGCGGAACTCTGGCTGAAGGGTGCCCTGCTGGTGCAATAATATCTTGAGGCTCGTTAGTACCGCTGAAGGAGCGGCCCAAGGTCATTCGAGGGGGCCTCTTTCCGTCCAGCTGAGGGGGGCATTCTTTGGAGAATACCCACAATGAGGGTGTCATTCTCCTTCTCAGGTAGGCGGGTGGGGGTATTCCAAGATATCTCTGGGAATCTAATTATTTACAAGATGGTCGACTTAGTTGGTTTGCTCTTTTCTCCAGGATTAAGTTTAGCCTGATTGTCGAATGAGCTGTGGATAGGGACAATGTATTAGATCCATGCCTATTAATTGATAATAATTTGTTGCCGCGGTCACATTCTTTTAAAATTTATGGGTGATCGAGTCCATCGAGCCGAAATAGGCTTTTTTCATAATATATTCCTTGCCCATTGCTTATTTTTTGGGCAAAAATGATCACCTTATGGTCAGAAACAAATCATTATCTAAGTACGAGCAATTGCTCAATGAGCAGAAAAAATTACAAGAACTAGTTCCTGCACTCAAACAGGTAGACGACGCCCAAATCGCGTTGGATAAATCTATGGCAGTCCTCAAAGCTATTGAGGACAAGTATAGCGGCAAACGAAAAATTCGTGCCACCGACGGAGAGAAAAGCCCAAGGAAAAAGCGTCAGAACCGGGTCAAGCTCACCAATGCGGAACTCGCGGAAAAGGTGAATGGCCTCACTATCTCCTTTCCCGCCTCGGCTGTGGCCATCTGCAAAGAACTCAATCTTGCTTATCCTAAATTTAAGGAGTTTGAGAAATCACCAGAGTACAATCTCGTTCACAATGGATTGCAAAAAGGTGCCAGCAAATACAACAAGCGATAAAACTTTTTTATTCTTCATTCTAAAACGCCGAACAGTAATGTTCGGCGTTTTTCTTTTCGTGGGGGAGGTCATCCCTTTCCAATTTGGTGCTGGCGGGTGATTCCATCTCTCGATCTCATGAGGCCAAAACTGGGGAATGTCTTTCAGTCAGTTTTTCTTAGCTGAGAAATTTCTTCGAAGTTGCAAACAGAGAGGGCCGTGGGATAGTAGCAATGTGCCCATGTACCCTCCGATTCAAAGGAGAAAAGGGACCCCGCCTTGAGTTGTCCTTAATTCGGTCTTGCGGCCGACCAGGCCTCCTCCAGATCTGGAGCAATCTCTGCGAGCCTACGGGGTGCTCGGGGGGCAAGAGGGATGAAGGCGTAAAGCTCACCCGCCGCCCTGCCTCGGGGGCTCCATGTCATGACCAAGCCGATCGGGCCGATCTGCAACTTAGACTGCACCTACTGCTTCTATCTGGAGAAGGAGAAACTTTTTCCCGCGGGTGAGAATTTCAAGATGTCGGATGAGGTCCTCGAGACCTGCTTGCGTCAATACATTGAGCATCAGGATGCGTCCGAAGTTTCCTTCGCTTGGCAGGGGGGCGAGCCGACCTTGCTCGGCGTCGAATATTTTCGCAAGGTGGTCGGCATCCAACGCCGCTATGCCGGGGGCAAGCAGATCAGCAACGCCCTTCAAACAAATGGCACCCTGCTGGACGACCAGTGGTGCGAGTTCTTAGCCGAGGAAAAATTTCTCGTCGGACTTAGTATCGATGGTCCGGCAAAACTGCACAATGCCTACCGGGTAGATAAGAAGGGGCGGGACACCTACGACGAGGTCATTCGGGGACTGCGCCTGCTCAAGAAGCACCGGGTCGAATTCAATACCTTGACGGTGGTCAATCGCCCCAATGTCAGGCACGCCTTGGAGGTCTACCGCTTCCTCCGCGATATTGGCTCGGGCTTCATTCAGTTTATCCCGCTGGTCGAGCGGCTGGCCGATGCCGAGGCGACCAAGCTCGGTCTCGATCTGGCTCTGCCTCCCCGGGTCGACGAGGAGGGATATAAGCGTATGCCGGTGACGGATTGGAGTGTCGAGCCCCAGCAATACGGAGAATTTCTTTGCGCCATTTTCGATCAGTGGGTCCGCCACGATGTCGGTCGCACTTTTGTCCAAATCTTTGACGTCACTCTGGGCAACTGGGTCGGGGAGAGCGGTGGCCTTTGCGTCTTTAGTGAAACCTGCGGAACGGCCTTGGCGATGGAGCACAATGGCGACGTTTATTCCTGCGATCACTACGTCTATCCCCAGTACAAGCTGGGAAATGTCTTAAATCAGTCGCTGGGGGAGATGGTTTCCTCCGAGTTTCAGCAGGAGTTTGGCCGGGCCAAGGCCTTGACCCTCCCTCGTTACTGCCGCGACTGTGAGGTGCGCCATCTCTGTCACGGTGAGTGTCCCAAGCATCGCTTTATCCGCACCCCGGAGGGAGAGCTCGGGCTCAACTACCTCTGCCGTGCTTACAAGCGCTTCTTCAATCACTCCGCTCCGGCGATGCAAGGCATGGCTGGGTTGCTCCGAGCCGGCCGTCCCCCTTCAGAAATTATGGACTAGTCGTCCCTTTTTCTTTCCCGTGGCCATTCCTCTCTGGAGCGAAAGTGTCTCGCTCTCCTTGGGCCATTTCTAGCTAAGTTCCAGGTTGGGTGGAAACGGTAGCTTGGTCTGTTGTGGAAACCAGTTTGCAGGATGCGCCGAAATGCGAAATGATACTTGGCCGATGTCCCAAATTTCCAAAGCTTACGAACCCGGTGCTGTCGAAGATCGCTGGTATGACGCCTGGGTCGCTCGCGGCTGCTTCGTCGCGGATGCCACTTCATCCAAACCTGGTTTTTCCATTGTTATTCCGCCGCCCAATGTCACGGGTGTGCTCACCCTCGGTCACGTGCTCAACAATACCCTGCAGGATATCCTCGCCCGGCGGGCGCGGCAGACGGGGCATGAGGTACTTTGGTTGCCCGGCACCGATCACGCCGGCATCGCCACCCAGACGGTGGTGGAGCGGCAACTGCGCAAGGAGGAGAAGAAGACACGGCGCGATCTGGGGCGGGAGGAGTTTCTCAAGCGGGTCTGGCAATGGAAAGAGAAGCACGGGGGGATCATCATCAAGCAACTCAAGCGCCTCGGCTGCTCTTGAGACTGGGACC
>CAXMPH010000079.1:0-6003 GCA_964195055.1 uncultured Chthoniobacterales bacterium
CTGCAGGGTGTAGGCTGCTCCATAGGCCTGAAGGGCCCAGACCTCCATTTCACCGAAGCGCTGGCCTCCGTATTGCGCCTTACCTCCCAGGGGTTGCTGGGTAACAAGCGAATAAGGACCAACGGCACGGGCATGGATTTTATCTGCCACGAGATGGCCGAGTTTCAACATGTAAATATATCCCACGACGACTTGCTGCTCGAAGGCATCTCCGGTGCGCCCATCGTGAACAACGGCCTTGCCGTTGGGTTGTATCCAGGTAAATCCATCGACCTTGCTTGCTTGCTTCATGTAATCGAAGATTTTCTCTTCGCTAATGCCATCAAAGACGGGAGTAGCTACCTTGAAACCGAGAGCCTTGGCGGCAATACCAAGGTGAGTCTCCAAGACCTGACCGACGTTCATACGACTGGGTACGCCGAGGGGATTGAGCACAATATCCACGGGGGTACCATCGGCAAGAAACGGCATGTCCTCTTCCGGAACAATTTTGGCAACAACACCTTTGTTACCGTGCCGCCCTGCCATTTTGTCGCCGACGCTGAGTTTGCGTTTGCTCGCGATATAGACTTTCACCTGTTTGACCACGCCAGGATCGACCTCATCACCACTCTCCACCCTCATGACATTTTCCTCACGCTGGTGCTGCAAGTCATCGAATTTGTGGCGGTATTGGCCGATAATTTCGAGGATTTTGTTGCGGATCGGACTGGGATCGATTTCTACCTGATTGTACACCCCAGCGAGTTTGCGTAGCAGTGTTTTGGTAATTTTGCGATTGGCTGGGATGATGATCTCACCGCTTTCACCGTTGACCACGTCCAGAGGGATTTTCTCACCAAGAAGGACATTGGAGAGCGCTTCTGTTAGTTGCTCGTGCAACTCTTCGCTGCGCTTTTTGTACTCTTCATCAAGAACCTTGGACTGTTTCTTCGCCTCGGTCGGAGTCATCTTGATTTTGGCCAACTCCTTCTTGGAGGAGACTTTAACGTCCATAACGATACCATAGGTTCCGGACGGAACCGTCAGGGAGGTATCTTTGACGTCGGCTGCTTTCTCGCCGAAAATGGCGCGGAGCAGTCTCTCTTCCGGAGCTAGTTCGGTCTCACTCTTCGGAGTAATTTTTCCGACGAGGATGTCGCCGGGCTTAACTTCGGCACCGATGCGGATGACCCCGTCGGCACCGAGGTTGCGTAGGGCCTCCTCGCCAACGTTGGGGATATCACGAGTAATCTCTTCTGGTCCGAGTTTAGTATCCCTCGCTCCAATTTCAAATTCGTCGATGTGGATCGAGGTATAGATGTCTTCTTTGACCACTCGCTCGCTGATCAGGATAGCATCCTCAAAGTTATAGCCGCTCCACGGCATGAAGGCGACGAGGACATTGCGCCCCAAGGCCAGTTCGCCCTTTTCGGTGCAGGGGCCATCGGCAATGACATCGCCCTTAGTCACTGCCTGTCCTTTGCTGACAATGGGACGCTGATTGATGCAGGTACTGCTATTCGAGCGCATAAATTTGCGCAACTCGTAGACGTGGACCCCGTTTTCAGGATCAGTTTTGATCTTGCGTCGGCCCTCGGGAAGTTTGCCTGTCCGGGTTACGATGATTTGATCAGCCGTAACCGAGGCGACTGTGCCGGTCTCCTCCACCATAATAACGGCGCGAGAATCACGGGCAACGCGCCCTTCAAGACCGGTGCCGACTAGCGGGGAATCGGAGCGCAAAAGCGGGACTCCTTGACGTTGCATGTTCGAGCCCATGAGAGCCCGGTTAGCATCATCGTGCTCGAGAAAGGGAATAAGCCCAGCCGCCACCGAGACAAGTTGCTTAGGGGAGACATCCATGAGATGGACCTTGGAGGGCTCCACTTCGAGAAAGTCACCACGATAACGAACGGAGACTTTATCACCCACGAGATTGCCCTTGTCATCGATGATCGAATTGGCCTGAGCCACGAGGAAACTTTCCTCCTTGTCGGCCGCGAAATACTCAATTGTATCAGCAACCCGGCCGTCGACTACTCTGCGGTAAGGCGTTTCGATGAAGCCAAAGTCGTTGATTCGAGCAAAGGTGCTGAGCGAACTGATCAGACCGATGTTGGGGCCTTCAGGTGTCGCAATCGGGCAGATACGGCCGTAGTGGGAAGGATGAACATCGCGAACTTCGAAACCGGCACGATCACGGCTTAGTCCGCCTGGCCCGAGGGCTGAAAGACGGCGTTTGTGGGTCAGCTCAGAAAGCGGGTTGGTCTGATCCATGAACTGGCTCAGCTGAGAACGTCCAAAAAAGTCACGGACCACTCCGCTGAGCGCCTTAGGGTTGATCAGCTTAGAAGGGGTGATGTGTTCCAGAGCGGAATCGAACAAAGTCATCCTCTCTTTGACCACCCGCTCAGTCCGTCCCAGTCCAGTACGGCACTGATTGGCCAGCAACTCGCCGACGGTACGAACACGGCGGCTTCCCAAATGATCGATATCATCGACGAGGCCCTCTTCACGCTTGAGATCTAAGACATGCTTGATCGCAGCAATGAAATCTTCCCTGGTCATTACTCGCGTCTCCGCTGAGACATTGAGGTTGAGCTTAAGGTTGATTTTGTGACGTCCTACTCGACCTAAATCGTATTTCTTGGGATCGAAGAACATCCGCTTGAGCATGCTCTTGGCGTTGGCCACCGTTGGAGGATCACCAGGGCGCAGCTTGCGATAGATGTCCTTGAGGGCCTCTTCCTCCGTGTGAGCTGGGTCCTTGCGGAGGGACTTGATGATGGTGTCATCCTCTGAAACGTCGACCACGGTCACCTTGGCGATGCCGGCAGCAAGAAGGCGGGCAATAGTTGCCTTGTTCAGCGGCTCAAAAGCGTTGGCTAAGACGATTTCTCCATCTTTGATGTCCTCGACCAGAACCTTGGCTGCCACATCATCCTCATCCAGACGCCCGTTCAGCTTGAGAGTTTCCAGAGTGTAGAAAAGACCCACAATGTCCTTGTCTGAAGGATAACCCATGGCCCGGAGGAAGGTAGTCGCTAAAAATTTACGACGACGCTTGCGACGATCCATGTAGACGTAGAGAAGATCATTGGTGTCGAATTGGACTTCGACCCATGAGCCGCGATCTGGAATGAGGCGAAAACTGTAAAGGAGCTTTCCGTTGGCATGAACGGTTGACTCAAAGCAGATGCCGGGCGACCGATGCAACTGGCTAACAATAACTCTCTCCGCGCCATTAATGACAAAAGTACCCTGAGGGGTCATGAGCGGGAGTTCCCCCATGTAAACTTTTTCTTCTTTGGTTGCCTTGCTTTCGTCCTTAAAGCGGAAAGTGACGTGGAGAGGGGCGCTGAAAGTCTCGCCTTCACGCTGGGCCCCAATCGAGGTCAGCTTGGGCTGGCCGATGTCGTAGCCAGTATATTCCAAGACCATTTTTTCATCGTAACTAGGAATGGGAAAGACTTCGCGAAAAACGGCCTCAAGGCCAGTGTTTTTGCGCTTGGCGGGAGTGACTCCCTCCTGCAGAAAATCCTTGTAGGATTCGCATTGCAACTCGATGAGATTGGGCGGCTGGGTAACTTCCTTGAGTTTGCCGAAATAAAGACGTTCAGACATGGATGCGAGGTTGGGTTGTACTTGAGGCGTGGACTGGTTCCCGATCAGACGTAGCAAAGTCCTCCGGACAAAAACTCCCCGCACCGGCGAAGCTCGCTGATAGGCGAAGCTCCGTCACAGGGCAGGGTGTCAAGACTTGGACAATGTGGTTCAGCGGATATCTCGGGAAAGACCTTGTAATGTGGTTTGCATCCGGTCGGGGTGCAAGAAGAAAATTCTTCACCCCGTCCCGGTAGCAGATTTATTTGATTTCGACTGTGGCTCCAGCTGCTTCGATCTTTTTCTTGATCTCTTCAGCTTCTTCCTTAGTCACCCCTTCTTTGAGAGGTTTTGGGGCGCCCTCAACGAGAGCTTTGGCGTCGGCCAATCCGAGTCCGGGCACGGTGGCACGGACTTCTTTGATGACAGCAATTTTGTTGCTACCCATCCCAACGAGGATGACGTCGAAGGCAGTTTTTTCCTCCTCCGCGGCAGCAGCAGCGGCTGGAGCAGCAGCGGCGGCCACCGGAGCGGCGGCACTGACTCCCCATTTTTCTTCGAGGGCTTTGACCAACTCGGATACTTCCAGAACGGTAAGCCCGCTCAGTTGATCGACGATTGTTTCGATATTTGCCATACTATTTATCTAGCGGCCGCTTCAGATATGCTGGCGCGGCCTACTTCCTTGGTTGTGGTTTTGTCGCCCCCCGGAGCACCGGAAGATTTGAGACAGACAGCCGTCCGTCCGACAAGGGACCGTTCATGTTTGGTTGTTTCCGCGCAGTCGTAAAACGTCCGCCCAGAAAAATATTTAAGCGGCTTCTCCTTCGCCGTCGACCTTGGCCTTGAGAACACGAGCCAAACTGGCTCCTGGCTCGTTCAGGGTACGGACGAGTTGGCTGGCTGGCATGTTGAGCAATCCAAGCAACTGGGACTGCAGTACCGGCAGTGGGGGCAGATCAGCCATGGCAGCTACTTGCTCGGAGGTGAGCAGGGCATTATCGAGAATGCCTATCTTGATCACCGGCTTTTTGAACTCGGCCGCAAAAACTTTTAGGACTTTAGCCGTAGCACAGATATCCTGCTCGCCCGTGACAATGGCGGTTTGCCCGATTAGGGATTCCGCAAGATCCGGTAGATCTAGTTCGGCAGCGGCCAACTTGAGCATGGTGTTTTTCACGACATGGCAAGAGGCTTTGACTTCGGCCAAGCGAGTGCGCAACTCAGCGAACTGGTCCACTTTCAAACCAGTGTAGTCGGCCACCAGCAAGAACGGCGAAGCGTCGAGCTGTTCCTTGATGTCTTTGACGATATTAGCTTTTTCGGGACGCATAGCAGTTAGTTCTTGCTGAGGTTGGAGAGATCCAGCGGAATGCCGGGGGTAACAGTCGCCGCAATGGTGACACTCTCAATGAAAATACCTTTGGTGGTGGCGGGTCGAGACTTGACCACGCTGTCGATGACTGTAGTAGCATTTTCCGCGAGGGCGTCTTCGCTGAAGGAAAATTTTCCGACTGGAACTGCGATGTTTCCGTTTTTATCGAGCTTGAACTCCACCCGACCCGCCTTGACTTCGGCGATGGCCTTGGCGGTGTCGTCTGTCACCGTACCCGTCTTGGGATTGGGCATGAGGCCACGGGGACCCAGCACTTTACCCAGCTTACGAACCTCCGCCATGGCAGAGGGAGTGGCGATCGCCACATCGAAGTCAGAGAAACCACCGATACATTTTTTGATCATGTCTTCATAGCCGACGAACTCGGCTCCAGCTTGGGTCGCCGCCTCGGCCGCTGCCCCAGTGGCGAAGACGAGCACCCGAACAGATTTTCCACTGCCATGAGGCAGAGGGCAGGTGCCGCGAACCATTTGATCAGACTGTTTGGCATCTACTCCTAAGTGCATCGACAACGTCACCGTCATGTCATACTTCGCTGGCGGCATGCCCTTGAGCAAGGTGATTGCCTCGCCCAATGAATATTTGCGGGAGGAATCAACAGTCTTGCTTGCCTCTTCGTATCTCTTACTTCGTTTTGTAGCCATTTAATTTTGCAGTGCGAACGAACCCGAAGGCCCTCCTGCGCTTGGGCGTCCCCGATGAGGAGGACGCGAGTGGTTGGTGTTGCAGTTAAATATCTGTTTCGACGCCCATCTGACGAGCGGTACCAGCGATGATCTTAATCGCCGCCTCTTCATCACGGGCATTGAGATCGTTCATCTTGGTCTTAGCGATCTCGAGCAGTTGTTGGCGAGTGAGTTTCCCCACTTTAATTTTGTTCGGTTCCTTGGAACCAGCCGCGATCCCTGCCGCCTTCTTAATTAGGACTGAGGCCGGAGGCGACTTGGTGATGAAGGTGAAGGATTTGTCTTTGTAGACAGTGATAACCACCGGGAGGATGTCTCCCGCCTGCTTCTGCGTTG
>CAXMPH010000080.1:0-5952 GCA_964195055.1 uncultured Chthoniobacterales bacterium
CTAGTGCTCTTTCCTATCTGCATCGTCCCAGTGGCCATCTACGGCCGCAAAGTGCGCAAGGCGGGGAAGGCCGAGGAAAAACTGGCTGGGGAAATGAACATCATCCTCCAAGAGACCTTCTCCGGAATCCGTGTGATCAAGTCTTTCGCCAGCGAAAACCTCATGGTCAAGATGTTCGCCCGCGCCACAATGAAGCAGTTTCGTAACTCGCTGCGGGTCAAGAAAAGCACGGAAATCACCACCCCTCTCGTCGAGATTGTCGCCGCCGTCGGGGTGGGCTTGGCCCTGTTCTATGTTTATTATGCGGAACTTTCTGCTGCCAAATTTCTCGCCCTCATGGCTGGTATATTTCTCCTCTACGAGCCAATTAAATCATTGAGTCGTATTCATTTGCAGCTGCAGAAGTGTCTTGCCGCCACGACCAATATCTTTGAACTGATGCGGCACCCTCGCGCCATCGTCGAGCTCCCTCAGGCTCGCCCGCTAGAGTCTTGTCTCGGAGGTATCACCTTCGATAATGTCGGTTTTTCCTACGGGGCTCATGCCGCCGCTCTTCGCGGGGTTAACCTTGAAATTTTGGCGGGGCAGCGGGTCGCATTGGTTGGATCAAGTGGCGCGGGCAAGAGTACCATGCTTTCGCTCATGCTCCGCTTTTACGACCCCCAAGAGGGGGTAATTCGGATCGATGGGCAAGATCTCCGTCAACTTCAGTTGGATTCGCTAAGGCAACAGGTGGGGATCGTTAACCAAGACACCTTTCTCTTCCACGATACCATCTCCAATAACATTCGCTTTGGCCGTCCGGAGGCCTCACTCGAGGAGGTCGAGGAGGCAGCCCGTCAGGCTCACGCCCATGACTTTATCTTGGCCCAACCTGAAGGCTACGATTCCGTTGTCGGCGACAAGGGTTGCATGCTTTCGGGGGGACAGCAGCAGCGGATTTCCATTGCCCGAGCCCTCCTGAAAAATGCCCCGATTCTGCTTCTTGATGAAGCAACTTCGGCACTCGATTCCGAGAGCGAACGGATGATCCAGTCAGCCCTAGAAAAGCTCTCCACTGGAAAAACCGTGGTAGCCATCGCCCATCGCCTCTCCACTGTGCTCTCCTCCGACATGATTGTGGTGATGAGTGAGGGTCAGGTGGTCGACACTGGGACACACTCCGAGTTATTGCGATCCTCCGACGTTTATCGCAACCTTTACCATATGCAGTTCAATCCCGCCTCTCATCCTGTTACAGAACCCGCTGAATGAAGATTCAGCGCGCTTTGCTCTCGGTCTCAGACAAAACCGGTCTGGTGGAATTGGCTCGTGGCCTCGTTAAGAATGGGGTCGAACTTTTATCCACCGGAGGCACCGCGGCGGCCCTAAGGGAAGCGGGCCTCACGGTTAAGGATGTCTCCGAGTATACGGGGTTTCCCGAGATGCTCGACGGACGAGTTAAGACCCTCCACCCGGTGATCCACGGTGGTCTGCTTTTCCGTCGCGACAACCCAGAGCACGTCACCCAAGTGGCAGCCCACGAGATCGGGCCGATCGACTTGGTCGTCGTCAATCTTTACCCCTTCAGCCAGACCGTAGCCCGTGAGGGTGTCACTTTGGAAGAGGCCATTGAGAACATCGACATTGGTGGGCCCTCCATGCTGCGCAGCGCTGCTAAAAATTACGCCGCGGTCACGGTGATCTCCGACCCCGCTGATTATGAAGAATTGCTTCAGGTGATGTCCGAAAATGGAGGCTGTTCCTCCTTGAAAATGCGAGAGAGGCTTGCCCTTAAGGTTTTCCAACTGACCGCCCGCTATGATCGGGCCATTGCTGATTACCTGCAAGTAGGCCAGCGCGCTCGTCCTTCCTTGACCTGCTCGCACCAGCTTTCCTCCCGCTTGCGTTATGGCGAGAACCCCCATCAGGAAGCCGAGCTCTATGGAACTTTCAGCGACCACTTGGAGCAACTGCAAGGCAAAGAACTCTCCTACAACAATATCCTCGATATCACCGCTGCGGTGGACCTCATTAGCGAATTTGTCGAGCCGACGGTGGCTATCCTTAAGCATAACAATCCTTGCGGGGTGGGCAGCGATGCCGATCTAACGGCGGCTTGGAACAAAGCCTTTGCCACGGACAAGCAGGCTCCTTTCGGTGGTGTCATTATTTGTAACCGCCCTTTAACCGCTCCCTTGGCCAAAGTCATCGCGGAAATCTTCAGTGAAGTGATCATTGCCCCCGATTTCGAGTCGGAGGCCCGTGGGATTTTGCAGAAAAAGAAAAACTTGCGACTGATGCGGCTGCGAGATCTTCCGCCGGTGGTCCAGCGAGATATGCGCTCTGTCATCGGGGGAGTGCTGGTTCAGGATCACGACACCTCATCCGAACATCCCAGCGAGGGGCAGATGATGACCGAGCGGCCTCCGACCCAGGAGGAAATGCGGGCGATGGAGTTTGGCTGGAAGGTAGTCAAACACGTTAAATCCAATGCGATTGTTTTCGCTGGTCCCGATCGGACCCTCGGGGTCGGAGCAGGTCAGATGTCGCGGGTTGACGCGGTGCGTATCGCGGTCTGGAAGGCCGGTGAGGCGGGGTTATCCTTGGCCGGCAGTGCGGTGGCCAGCGACGCTTTCTTCCCCTTTCCGGATGGACTGGTTTCAGCGGCCGAGGCCGGAGCTACGGCAGCGATTCAGCCGGGTGGCTCGGTTCGGGACGACGAGGTGGCGGCTGCGGCCGAAGCGCGCAAGATGGTCATGATTTTGACCGGTAAAAGGCATTTTCGTCATTAAATTCTCCGCAAGGGGCATTCCATCTGGTTAAGTCCTATCTGTGAGTTATCAGGTCTTTGCCCGCAAATACCGTCCGCAGTTGTTCGAGGAGGTCCTCGGCCAGGATCCGGTCATCCGGACGCTGCGCAACGCCATCAAAAATGAACGTCTGGCCCACGCCTACCTCTTTGTCGGTCCCCGTGGGGTAGGAAAGACATCGACGGCTCGTATTTTTGCCAAAGCCCTCAATTGTGTCGATGGTCCGACCGAGACACCCTGTGGCACTTGCGATCCTTGCCGAGAAATTGCTGCGGGCAATAATCTCGATGTTCTGGAGATTGACGGCGCCAGCAACAACGGGGTGGAGCAGGTCCGCGAGCTGAGAGAGAATGTCCGTTTTTTGCCCACCCGAGGCAAATTCCGCATTTATCTCATCGATGAGGTCCACATGCTGAGCACGGCCGCCTTCAATGCTTTGCTCAAGACACTGGAAGAGCCGCCGGCTCATGTGAAATTTCTCTTTGCCACCACCGAGGCTCGTAAACTACCTGCTACGATTATTAGTCGGTGTCAGCGTTTTGATCTTCAGCCGATCCGAGACGAGGTGGCGGCAGCTCATCTCCTGACCATTGCCCAGAGTGAAAAAATCACCCTCGATCCCGCCGCGGCGGAGGTGATTGCCCGCGCGGCCGAGGGAGGTATGCGGGATGCCGAGTCGATGCTCGATCAGGTCGTTTCGTTCTGCGGTGATCATGTGAAGGAGGAGGATGTCCTCTCCATTTTCGGTTTTGCTTCGGCGGGCGAGGTGGCTTCCTTGGGAGAGTACCTTCTTTCGGGTGATGCCGCGGCGGCCCTCGATACCGTAGCCAGCCAAGCCGAGGACGGAAAAGATCTTGGCCGCCTCCTTGCCGATCTCGTTTCGCTGGCTCGCGACCTTTTGGTCAGCGAGGTAACAGAAAAAGATTTGAGCGGCCGCCGAGGTGAATTGGTCGCTCCCCTTCGCGGCAAGGTTACCCCGCGCAAGTTGACCGAACTGCTAGAAATCCTTTCCGCGGCCGAGGCGGGTCTGCGTTTTTCGCCAGACAAGAAGCTGCCGCTGGAGATTGCCCTGATCAAAGGGATTCAGCTTTTGCATACAGCTGATTTGGATGAAGTTATCGCAGCCTTGGCCGATCTGCGGGGGAACGAGCCCTTGCCGGCATCGCTTCCATCCCGAGTCGTTGCTCCTCGTGCGGCTCCCCCCAAGGTGACGAGGACTCCTCCGAAAAAGAAACCGCTACCTCTCGCGCCAGCTCAAGAAATTAAGCCAGAAGCGGCCAGAGAAGGCGGGGGTAAGGCGAGTGAGGTTTGGCCCCAGGTGGTAGCCGCCATCGTGGCAAAGCAAAGCATCCGTAGCGCCTGGCTAGAGGATGCGCAGGAAGTCATTGAGGAAGAGGGTATCTTGCAGGTAATTTTTCCGGCCAACCTTGAGAAACAAATTCGCACCCCGGTAGCTAAAGACCAAGGCAAGCTGATCGAAGGACTTTGGCTGAAACTTTCCGGTCGTCGGATTGCCTTCCGTCCGCAAGCGACTGCCGAGGTGATGGCGGAGAAAGAGTCCTCCACCGCACCGGTGCCTACCGCCGACGACTTTGAAAACGATCCGGGAATCGAAGCCGCTGTTGTCCTCTTCGGAGCAACCCTCGAACCCGCAGAAACCAAAAAATCATGAACATCCAAAAAATGATGAAAGAGGCGCAGAAAATGCAGGAGCGCCTAGCCCAAGCCCAAAGCGAACTCTCCAACCAGGCGGTCGAAGCCTCCAGCGGGGGAGGAAAAGTTACGGTCACCGCCACCGGTTCCGGCGACATCACCGCGGTGAAGATTTCCCCCGAGGTGGTTGATGCCGATGATGTCGAGATGTTGGAGGACCTTGTGCTCTCCGGAGTTCGCGAGGCTCAAGAGGCCGCTCGTAAGTTACAGGCCGACACCATGGGTCAAGTCACGGGAGGGATGGGTGGATTGCCGGGCATGCCCTTCTAACGCGTTCGACGATGAAAACTTCTTTCTTTTGCCTTCTGCTTTTTGGCTTGGCTGGCTCACTCGTTCAGGCCCAGTTTGATGGTGGAAATAATACGGCATTGGCGGCCTTGGCTGCCCTGCCTCAGGACTGCCAGGATTCCGTTCTCAGGCTTTCGGCTGACCACGCCACGCCCAATCCTGCAACCTGGTATGCCATGGCTCGCGCGGGCGGTACTGGGGGAACCCTGCGCAGCCTCCAAATTACCGACGCCAAGGTTGTCTCAAACAAGGCCTCCCTCAATCTCGTAGCTTTGGCCCGCAACCCCACCCCAGTTGACCAAAAGAAAGTCCTGCTCGATTCGCCGCGGGTCTATGATTTTGCCCAAGAGTATTGCACGGCCAACTCTGGTACTTTGGCTAGTGCCAGCTTTGCCCTGACCCAAGGTGGGGCTGGAGCGGTGCCTCTTTGGGAAATTTGGTGCTACAATGCATCGGGCACAGAACTGGGGTACTTGAAAATGTCCGCTCTTGATGGCGTGGTGATCTCTACTAAGGGTTTTAGTAACACGCCTTGACACCTGCGTTGCCAGATTGTTTGTTGTTAACGTTTTCGCCGGTATAGCTCAGTTGGTAGAGCAGCTGATTTGTAATCAGCAGGTCGTCGGTTCGAGTCCGTCTGCCGGCTTTTCTCTTTTTCTCTGTTAAGTCCCATGAACAAAGGGTTCACGGGGTAGGCGAGTAAAGATGAAACTTGCCACAAGTTGAAAGAAAGCACCCTAAAATTGACATTTACCGGGTTAGTTGGGTAAGCTTTGGCATGGCGAAGAAGCAAGGCTTGCCCGTAATTAGCCGGGTGACGATCAAGGGATTGGACTTTTACCGCCTCACCTACTGGCAAGAGGGCAAGAGGTTCCGCTCCCACTTCCGGCGAGAAGAAGACGCCACGGCAAAGCAGTCCGTGATTAGTGCGGAGATCAAGAAGCATGGCGTAAACTGGGTTGATCTGCCGGTGCTTCTCCGCGCCCAGGCACTCGAGGCGCGAAAGATCCTAGAGGGAACCGGCCTAACAATTGCGGATGCTGCCCGGCAAGCGGTGGCCGGCATGGCCACGCGGGAGAAATCGGTGGCGGATGCGGCGGCCGAGTTCATGCGATCAAGGGATAGTCGCGGGGAGAAGTATCGCCACCAACTCCGCCGG